>CANIFU010000005.1 GCA_947466965.1 Bacteroidota bacterium | reverse complement strand
CCTGTTGCCGGCCGTTTACCGGGACATATGAATGTATTGTTGGCAGAAGCAAATGTACCTTATGATATTGTATTGGAAATGGATGAAATCAATGAAGATATGCCCAACACAGATGTGGTGATGGTAATTGGAGCAAACGATGTGGTTAACCCAAGTGCACAAGATGATCCAGCAAGTTCTATTTATGGAATGCCTGTAATTGAAGTATGGAAAGCTGAAAAAGTGATAATTATGAAACGCTCAATGTCAGCAGGTTATTCCGGGGAAGATAATCCTTTGTTCTACAAGCAAAATTCTGAAATGTTATATGGAGATGCTAAGGTTAGTGTGGAGAAATTGTTGGGATTCCTTAAAGGGTAATCACTTCCCCCTTAGAAAAGGGGGCTAGGGGGATTGAACAGGAATCATATTAGTTAAACGCTTCGTAAATTACGGAGCGTTTTTTTTATTGGAATAACTAATTTAAAAGTTTCTTAATAGCTATATCGTCTTATTTAAAACAGGAAAATGAAAAATAAAAAACTTACCTTTTTAATTATTGGAATTCTTATCCTAAGTGCTGCAATAATTTTCATTCTATGGAAAACGAAGTCGCATAAAAAAGAAAAACAGGAAGTTATTAAAACATCGTTCCGATTAAACGATACCCTTTCTGGATTTAGCATGGATCTACCCGATAAACCGATAAAGACAATTCAAGAGCAAAATGAGAATACTATTGTGTTTAAAATAACCAATTATAAATCAAAAACACCGACTAACAATGAAATTATTATGAATGTACTTACTGTTGAGTGTGACACTTGCTCGATTGAAAACAAAAACGAATTGATCATGCGTTTTTTACTTTTCCTGTTAAAGTCAAAAAACATATCGATTGACAGTGGACAAGAATATAAAATGGGAAATTACAATGCGTTCCGTTTCGAGCATTTAATAGAAGGTATTCCAACAGAATATGTCACCTGCACACTCAACGACAAAGGGTATATCTATGGAGAAACATTTTCAAAAGGAACGAAAATTGTTTCATCAAAATACTTCAAGTCCATTGATATCAAATAAAATAAAACAGCTAATAAATGTAAAACAGAGCGCACGCTTCTGAAAACAGAGTAAATTAGTATTTAAATAACTTTTACTTATTTTTTGAGCGATGATAAAACGAATTCTGACTTTTCTATTGCTAAGCCTTACAAACACCTTTGTAATCGGTCAGAATTATTATAACATCACATTTGAAGGAACTGGAGTATATGAAAATGACTGGCGACATAAACTATTTATTGACACAATTTCAAACGCAAATAATATCTGGCAAATTGGTGCTCCTCACAAAGCAATCCTCGCTTCCGCAATTTCAGCGCCCAATGTGATAATAACCGATACGGCTAATTTTTACCCGATAAATGATACTTCTTCCTTTATTCTCAGTCACGTTGCCGATCTTGGATTTTCAATGGTAAATCAAATGGTAATTTCAGGATCCTATGCTGTATATTCGGATACACTTACCGATATTGGTTCAATCGAATTCTCTCCAAACAATGGAGGTCTTTGGATAGATTTGAATAATCCATTATCCTATGCTGCAAATGTAGTTTTCAATACTGGAACAGCACCAGTATTTTCAGGTAACTCGAATGGATGGAAACAATTTTCAATACTACTCACAGGGTTCAATCCTACTTTTAATATACAATATGGAGATACGGTGCTTTGGCGTTTCACATTTAAAAGCGATGGGGTTCAAACAAATAAAGATGGAATTATGTTCGACAGTTTATATGTTTGGGATGTACCACCAATCGGAATACAAATGATCCATATTGAAGAAAAAGAAGTAAGAACGTATCCTAATCCAGCCAAAACGATTATCTACTTTGATTTTAAAAAAAAATTGGAAGGAGCCTATCTGATAAAAGTGTATTCTACTCTGGGCAATTATATAAATGAAATGATGATCACAGATTCTAAAAAGGAACTATCCATTGATATTAAAAATTATCTAGATGGAATATATTTATTTAGCATTCAGGATAAAGTGGGTACAATAATTTCCTCGGGAAAATTTATAAAAAAAAATTAAAAGAAAATTAAAAAAAGAAAATTCTTACAATGACTATTTTAAGAAGTCACATCTTCCCTACTGAAATCATAATCACTATAATCAGTGATCACATTATAGAGTGTATCACGCTCAATAGGAGTTCTGCCAACCTGTTTGATCATTTCAACAAGTTGCTGGGTCGTTAATGCTGGCGATTGTTCTTCAGAGCCAGCCATTGTGTATATTTTTGTAGAATCATCAATTGTTCCATCGATATCATCCACACCAAATGCAAGTGACAATTGAGCAGTCGTTCTGCCAATCATTGGCCAATATGCTTTTACATGTCCGAAATTATCCATAAAAATGCGTGCTACAGCATAATTTCGTAGATCTTCAATCACTGTTGATTCGCTAAGGTGACTCATTTGATTTCCACCATTTCTAAATTTCAATGGAATGAAGGTATTGAAACCATTTGTTTTATCTTGCAATTCACGCAGTCGGTTCATATGATCCACTCGGTGCGTGTATGTTTCCAAATGACCATATAACATTGTTGCATTCGAAGGCATTCCTAATTTGTGAGCAGTTTCATGAATTTCTAACCATTCAGCAGCAGTACATTTGTCTTCACAAATTTCTTTACGAATCGTTTCATCAAAAATTTCAGCACCACCACCCGGCAAAGAATTTTGTCCGTGATCCTTTAAAATACGCAAGCCTTCTTCGTATGTCACTTTCGCTTTTCGGCACATATAATCCAACTCAACAGCAGTAAAGGCTTTTACATGAATATCTGGACGAATATCTTTTATTTTTTTTATCAGATTTGCGAAATACATCAAACCCATCTTCGGATGAACACCTCCAACAATATGAACTTCCGTTACAGGTTTTCCATCATACTTACGAACAAGATTAAGAATTTCTTCTTCAGACAACTCCCAACCTTCTTCTTTGTTTTTTAACAAACGGGAATACGAGCAGAATTTACAATCGAATACACAAATATTTGTTGGCTCAATATGGAAATTACGATTAAAATAAACATTGTTTCCATTCTTTTTTTCACGGATATAATTTGCAAGAGTTCCCAAAAAACCTAGCTCTCCTTTTTCATATAATAAAACGCCTTCATTCAAAGAAATACGTTCGTTTGCAATTACTTTTTCAGTAATTTTTTTCAAATCAGTAGAAAGGGTTGAATCGAATAAAAGAGAAGAAATATCAGGAGTTGTCATATTCATTAATTTAAGCACCAAATTTACGCTTTGTATGGTTTAATAACAAGTGTAGAAGTCTTTTGTTTTGTTAAGATTCCAATTTGTGTAAACGGATACGTCTTACAAATCACTGCATTAAATCATCTTTCAATTCTTATTATTCTATTCTGTTTGTTAGTATCTTTGCAAAGAACATGAGCAAGAAACACATCCTATTAGTAGAGGACGAAGAACACCTGTTAAAAACAATCCAATTAAACCTGGAACTGGAAGGATATGCTGTAACTACTGCTATGGATGGGATTGAAGCATTAAAAGCTTTCAAAAATGGAGCATTCAACCTTATTATATTGGATGTGATGCTTCCTGAAATGAATGGGTTTGATGTATGCGAGCAAATCCGAAAAGAAAATGTGTTAATACCAATTTTGTTTCTGACAGCAAAGGGATCCAGTTCGGATAAAATTCAAGGCTTAAAACTGGGAGCCGATGATTATCTCACAAAACCATTCAACCTAGAAGAGTTGCTTTTAAGAGTACAAATTCTTTTAAAAAGAGGGGATTTGCAAGCCGAAATAAAAAAAATACATGAAATGTATTCATTTGCTAGCAACACCATCAACTTTATTACTTTTGAAATTGAAGGAATAAACGGAAGAATACAAATCAGTAAAAAAGAAATTGCGCTTTTAAAATTATTGATCGAAAGAAAAGGAGAAGTTATTTCACGCGAAGAAATTTTAGATGCCGTTTGGGGCAAGGATGCTTATCCTTCTTCACGAACAATTGATAACTATATTCTTGCCTTTAGAAAATATTTCGAAAAAAATCAGCGTGAGCCCTTACATTTCCACTCTATTCGAGGAGTAGGATATAAATTTACTGAGTAATTTCTTAATGCTGCCTTAAATGAAAATTTAAGTATTCATTAACGAACTGTAAAAAATAAAAATTACGGAATTACACACAACGAGTTATTTCTAAAACATGTCATGGGTATAACTATCTTATGGTAGTTAAAAAAGCAATTAAAATCAACGGTTACAAATCCCTTTAAACGAACAATATTCACAATTGCCGGTTTCAGGTGTTTGCACAAATGATATTCCAGCATCAAGAATTTCGGAAAGCAACTGTTTAAGTTGACTTTCAAATTGGGATAAAACATCCTGATCGAGGTTCTCTTTATCATTTACTTTCACTGTTTTTAAGCCAGCACTTAATTCTCTGAAAGTAATAATACCGGAAAAAATATTTTCATTTATGGCTGGATTCATCTTATGATATAGCCATGCATACGTCAACAACTGAAAGCTTTTTGCAAGATTAGCATCCATCCTTATGGCATCCCAATCTTCAAATCTCAATTCTTTATTATCTGCTAATCCTGTTTTATAATCAACAATACGCGTTAAACTACCAACTGTATCTATACGATCTACTTTACCCTGTATTTTAATTAGCTGGGTACCAATAGCAAGTGAATACTCCATCTCCTGCTCCAATGCTTTAATAATGATTGGCTGACCAGATTTTTCTGATTTCTGAATACTATTGATCTCCGCATCTAAGAAATTATGAATAAATTTCAAGGCAACTTTTAATGTCAACAAATTTTTACCATAACTTACTTCCCCTTCACTGTATTCCTCTTTAAATAAAGCAAGTGTAATCGGCTCCACTTGTTTTTTCATCGCATTAATATCCGTAACATGTATTTTTTTTCCAACAAATGGCTTATAAAAAAGCTCCAATGCTTTGTGGATGACATTGCCCAGCGTGGCAGCACCAATCGTCTCTTCTACTTCATCCGCCTCTCTCAATCCAGCTATAACGTGGAAATAAAACTGAAGTGAACAATTTCGGTAGATGTTCAACAAAGAAGGTGAAAAACCATATGCTGCTTTTGCTTTTAATTTTTCAATAATCGCTTCTGATTTTTCAATAACGATTACATTATCATATCCCGTATTAAACACGGGTATACTTACTAATTTCTCGGTGATCGTAACGTTCGGATTAACCTTCGGCAATTCATAAATCAGCTGTGTTAAAAATCTGCTTTTTTCACCACTTCCTAATGCATCACTTTCTGTATTATACAAAAGATAAATAGATGTTGCACGTTGCAATAATCTATAAAAATGATATGAGAAAATAGAATCCTTATCGCTATATGTGGGTAAACCGAAAACACGTTTTAATTCAAAAGGAACAAATGAATTTACAGCTTTTCCAGAAGGCAAAATATCTTCATTACAAGAAAGTAGAATAATATTTTCAAAATCGAGCGTACGCGTTTCTAACATCCCCATCACTTGTAAGCCCATTAGTGGTTCACCATAAAACGGGAGTGATGAACCTCTTACAATCTGATTTACAATACTCCGAAGTGTTTTCAGATCACCTATTGTATCAGGATAATATTCCATGAGCACCTGAATGCGTTTAACGATTTTAGTAAACGCAAACAAATATTCCAACTCTAGTATGGATTTATTCTCGTCCTTTTTATCCTGCTGAACAACAATTCCATTTTTCAATAGCTCGATCAGGTAATGAATACAATCAATTGAATCAGATGGTTTTTCCCAATGTTTAAAAAGCATCGTTAATATTTCAAATTCTTTTTCACATCCGAATTCCGAAAAAATAGAAGCGAGCATTTTTAGACTTGCAAAAACAATATTCCTTTTTTGAATCGCATGCAAAACAGGACGAATCGTATACTCTTTTGAAACTGTAAATAAAGCCGTTGCTGTATACGCATGACTTAAAATCTTCACTACATCACTATGATAAAAACTATAATTTGTTTTACCCTGAGCCAGCTTTAATCCATTTTCGTGCATTGCAAATACTAAATCGAAATAACCTGCAACGGGAGTATTTTTTAAAGGATAACCCATTGTAACATTGATGTCTTTAAAATTTTCGGGTAAGGAATGCAAAACCGGAAATAATAAATTTTCATCTGCTAACACAACTGCTGTGGCCTGAAGTAAGGGATCTCTTTTTCGTATTTCTTCAACAATACTTCCGGCAACTTTTGCTTGTGCCACATTTTTGGCAGCACCAATAACCGTAATATTTTTTTTTTCGGTGGATAATAATGTTTCTTCAATAACTATATTTCGGTCAGCATTTTTATTATCTGCTGATAACCCTTTTGAAAACCTTCCCGACTGGTTGTATCGCCGAATAAATCTACCTGCTTCTTGATTTACATTCTGAACATAATACGAATCAGTATCCCAGATAATCTGTGCCTTATCGGAGTTCAATAATTTTTCTATGATAATCTCTTCTGCCTTATTTAAAGCATTAAATCCGGCGAAAATAATTTTTTTCCAAGGATGTTTCTCAACACGTTCTTCCACTTTATCTGCAACAATGCGATATGCTAAACCTTGATAAGCTAGTTTTTTTGTAAGTAAGCGATCAGAAAAATCCTGGTAATATTCACCGAGTAATTTCCAAAATTCAAGATATTGTTTCTGAAAGTCGGTTAATGATTCTTCACTGTTTAAACTCCATGCTTCTAGCTCTTTTATATCTTTGAGATTTCCAAACAACTGCTTAGAATCAACCAAATATCTGTCGATCTCGTTTAGGTCACTCAAGAGTATTTGTCCCCATTTGCTGAACTCATCAAATGTTTCCATCTCTCTCTTGCCAACAAGCTTAACCGTTTCAAACAATTCAAACAACAAGGTTGTGGAATCTGCAATTTCTACTTCAGCAAGCAAAGCAACAAAATCTTCCGTTGCATATATTTCAGGACTCCAGAATGTTTTTTTGAGCTTATTTGAAAAATGCGTTTTTAAAAACAAACCTGCTCTTCTATTTGGCAGCACAATACATAACTCGCTAATATCGTCACCATATTTCTCATGAAGGTAATCGACTGTTTTTTCAAGGAATGATTGCATTTAAAAGATGTTTGTAAAAATTATTTATATAAAATGTAAATATAAAAATACTAATTGGTTATATTGATATGTTATTGAGAAAAGAAAGAAATCAAGAAAGGCTAATCGTATACTAAAAAACTGAAGAAAAAAAACATAAACAAAACGGAAACAAAAGAGGCTGATTTTAAAAACAACTTAAATACAGTAGCTTTGCTAAAAATAAAGAAAAACAAGTAGAAGTATCTAAAAAATAGCAGACAAAAAAATAAAAATCTTCGTAAATAAAACAAGTGCTATCAAAAAAAATGCAAGAGCTTGTCCTGACTTTTAAATTCTATGAAAACAATCTATCCTCAATTTAGAAAATATCCAAATAACAAGGCTTACTTCAAAATTCTTTCGGATAAGGAATGGGAGGAGGTTCAGATAATTGGAAATAAACATATTTTCAATCCGTTCATAGTAAAAATAATGCCCGACAGAAACTACTTATTTGATATGACTTTTCACTACAATGACAATTGGGAAGTGATAGAAGAAATGGAATACGAACAAAAAAAACACCTTGCTATTCGTTAGCAAGGTGTATGTTATATTTATTAAAATCATAGATTACCAAATCTCAGCACGTTCTGCTTTAGGACGATACATTTTGTCACCTTCCTTCACACCGAATGCATCATAGAATTCCTGCATGTTACTCAAAGGACCGTTTCCGCGGAAGTTCCCTGGAGAATGCGGATTTGTCTGCACCATATTTTTTAGATATTCAGGTCTCATATTACCTCTCCAACCTTGAGCCCAAGCCATAAAATAACGTTGTTCAGCAGTATAACCATCAATTTTTTCAGGAGTAGGTTTACCTTCTAATGATTTTTTAAATGCATAATATGAAATCGTTAAACCACCCAAATCAGCAATATTCTCACCCAAAGTAAGTTCACCTCTTACATGCATACTATCAATGGCGATATAGTTATTGAATTGACTTACGAGCATATCTGTTTTCTTTTTGAAATTTGCTTTATCTGTTTCAGTCCACCAATTTTTAAGATTTCCATCTGCATCAAATTGAGCACCTTCATCATCAAAACCATGCGTTAATTCATGACCAATAATTGCACCCATTGCGCCATAATTAACAGCATCATCAGCATCGGGATTAAAGAAGATCGGTTGCATAATTCCAGCAGGAAAAACGATTTCATTCATAGTTGGATTGTAATATGCATTAATTGTTGGAGGTGTCATTCCCCATTCGGTGCGGTCAACTGGCTTTCCGAGTTTGTTTACCATTTCCTTGAAACCATATACATTTGCTCTTAAAAAATTCTGAACGTATGAGTCGCGTTTAATATCAAGGCTAGAATAATCTTTCCATTTATCAGGATATCCCAATTTCAACATTACTTTATCCAATTTCAGATTCGCAGCTTTTTTTGTTTCTTCGCTCATCCAATCGCGGCTTGCAATGCGAACGCGGTATGCTGCAATTAAATTTTTCACCATTTCTGCTACACGGTCTTTACTTTCTTGTGTAAAATGTTTCTCTACAAATACTTGACCGAGTGCATCACCTAAAGAAGCATCCGTAGCTTCTATGGATCTTTTCCATCGTGGTTTCAATGCAGGTATACCCAACAACGTTTTTCCATAGAAGTCGAAATGTTCGTTGACAAGATTATCGCTTAATTTGCTTGCCGTCTGATCAATTAATCCCCAACGCAAATAGGTTTTCCAATCACTGATTGACACTGTTTTAATTGCAGCATTCATTGCTTTAAAAAAATCAGGTTGAGCAACAATCACATTGCTTATACCTTTAATTTCATTGGCATCAAAATACATTGTCCATTTAAAAGTAGGAGTCAATTCAGCAAGTTCCTTTAATGTTTTTTTATTGTATTGTTTTTCAGGGTCACGCATTTCAATTTTTGTCATTGATGCTTTCGCTAAATTCGTTTCAATAGCAAAAATAACTTTCGCATTCTTCTCTGCTACTTCAGGTTTATCGCCTAACAATACAAACATGTTTTCGATATGCTTGATAAAAGCTTTTTGAATTCCTTTTGTACGTTCATCTGTATTGGTATAATAATCTCTATCAGGCAAAGATATTCCACCTTGTCCTAATTGTGTGATAATTTCGGTACTAACCTTAGGATCCTGACCAATATATCCACCAAACAAAGAACCAACGCCAATTGTATGCAAGTGCGCTACAGCTTTTATGAAATCTTCAGTTGATTTAATGTTATCAATTGAAGTGAATTCATCTTTTAAAGGCGCAATTCCATCGGCATTCAATTTCACAGAATCATTTGCCACAGAATAAAAATCACCGATTTTTTGTTTATTACTTCCAGCAGGAGCAGTTTTATCGGCCGCCGCTTCTTCCAAAATCGTTTTTAATTTTGCTTGATTTTTATCCGACAATTCATTGAAACTGCCCCATCTACTTTCCGATTCAGGAACGGGATTGTTTTTCATCCAATTGCCATTAACAAATTGGTAAAAATCGTTAACAGGCTTTGCTGTGCTGTCTATGTTTTTAATATCAATTCCCGTATTGGGAGCTTTGGAAGTTTCTTCTTTTGTTGAGTCACCACTACAAGAAGCTATTGTAACAACAGATACAAATGCCGAAATTTTGAGAATATTTTTCATGTTTTAGTTAAATTTGAGAACGAATTTACTTTAAATCATTTATATGACAAAATGAAATTATTAAATGATTCAAACAAGGTATATGATAAAGAACATTTGCGAAGGAAAAATTCGCCAAAAAAACAAGCCGAAGAATTGATGTAAGACTATAGAAATTAAACTACTACCACTTTTTCATCTTCTATGTATACCAATAATTTTTCTGTTACAACATAACCCATCTGGGTTAACAGTTCGGAATAACCAATGATCTGCACTTTGTGCTGTTTACGTTCCTCTCCGGTTTTATAATCAATAATTACAGCCGTTTTCCCTTGTATTACAACACGGTCAGGACGAAAAAACTCACCACTCAACGATACGATTTCTGCTTCATTTTTGATGACTAGTCCCGGTTTAAAATAAGGCTCAAGATGAGGTAGTTTTAATATTCTGGAGAGCGAAACAGATAATGTTTCCATTTCCAGCAGAGTGATCAATCCTTCGGCACACATTGCTGCTAATGAAGGTTCCACATCTGCTAAAACTTTCACTTTTGCCATGGCGGTGTGAACAAGATTACCGTAATCCTTTTTTACTTCTGCCATATTGGTATTCCAGATACTTGGCGCTGCAGCACGCATTTTTATAGTATCCCTCCATCGGCTAGAATTGAAGGCTAATAGTTCGTAATTACTTAATTGTTGCTGCTTTTTGTGAGTAATATGCTTCTCGGTTACACCGAAGGAATATGTATTTTTTTCAGTTTCCCATGATCCAATCGACTGATAATAATACGCTAACATATCAGTAACAGTAGAAAAGTTAGAAGGGTTTTTTGATGGAATACCAGAGAGGACATACATTCGCTCTTCCGCTCTGGTAAAACCAACATACAATACATTCAAATTATCCAAAAGAGATTTGTTTTTTTCTTCTTCGAACAAATCTGCAAATTGGGTATCTTGAAGATTTTTATTCACAGGAACAATTGCAGAAGGCAGCTTTTCTAATTTATCACTATTCAAATCTATCCATAAATTACGTTTGCCATTTTTTATTTCAGTATTTGAAAAAGGAAGGATAACAACTGGAAATTCCAATCCTTTCGAACGATGGATGGTCATTATATTCACAGCATCCATGCCTTGTGGAATTATCAACGAAGCTTTTGTTTTTTTATCTCCCCAATATTCAATAAAATCATTCAAATTATTATTTTTCTTGATGCTATAGTTCAACACTTCATCTAAAAAAAATTGGAGGTAGGCATTCGGACTTTTGTTTAAATGAAAAATGCGAATCAGCTCTTCGCATAATTCATACAAAGCCATCTTTGATAATCTTGTTACATTAAAATCAACTTTTGAATTTTTCAAGATCGCACTTATTCCTGTTCTGCTTTGAAGGGTGTGGTCTAAAGAAATTGAAGTAATAAATTTGGAGGCAATTAAATATTCGAGAATTTCAGTTTGAATGATCGTATCGCTAGTATTCGATAAATATTTCAATAAAGAATGAAGAAAATTGATCTCAGCAGAATTGCTTAATAATAAAGAATCGGATGAAATTACTTCAATACCGTGCTCAGTTAAAAAATTTGCAATATCGCTCCCATCCGTGTTTTTACGAACCAATATGGTGATGTCTTTTAAGGAATAATTGTCAGCTTGCAACTGCTCTATCAATTCCAGAGTACGTAATTTATTCTGATCACGAAAATCTTCTTTTACACCTGCAATAAATTCAACTTGAACAAATCCTCCGGTATTTTCAGGATTAAATCCTTGCTCCATTCCTTGGTAAATTACTTGATATTTTTCATTCAACTTTCCTGACAGCACTTTAAAAATTGAATTATTAAATTCAATTACTTCTCGTTTACTCCTATAATTTTTATCAAGCTTCTCTGGATTGTGATTTCGTATCAATGCTTCTTCACGCTCTAAAACCAAAGGATTATCTTTATGTTTAAAAACATTTGGCAAAGATGCAAACTGTTCCACTTCACCTCCACGCCATCTGTAAATAGCTTGTTTACCATCACCAACAAGCATTGTAAAATGTCCGCTTGCTAATGAGTTATCGATGAGTGGTAATAAATTCTGAAATTGTAATACAGAAGTATCTTGAAATTCATCAATCAAATAATTATTGTATCGTTCACCCAATCTTTCATATATAAAAGGAATAGGTTCATTTAAAACAATTTTCGCAATCATTTTATTGAATTCGGAAATGTGAAGAATATTGTTTTGCTTTTTATATTCTATTAATAATTTTTCAATTTCATTTAAAACAGCAAGTGAGTAAATGTTTTTATTGATTAACGAAAACAGTCTGTATTCCGATATATTTGTTTGAATATAACTTAAGGCATTTTCGTATTTTTCTTGCAAACTAGTTTTGATGCTGTCAATCGCTGACTTATCTGAAACAGATGCTTTTGCAGAATACCATTTATCAGAAGCTATATTTTTCTGAATGGTATCAGATGGAACCAATTTATCGAACCTCGATTGCGACAAATATGTAAAATATTTACCAATACCATTTGCCCCCCCTGCAAACATAACGTGTTCGATGTCTTTGTTTTTAATGAGCGCTAATCCTTCATTACCATAGAGATTAACATTTGTTTCAAATTGTTTTATTTCAGCTGATAACCGATTTTTTATTTCAAAAAAATCATCGATACTTAACTGTTTTAATTTCTCAATATAAACAGCACCTTCTTCATCTAATAAATTTTTAGCAAAAACTTTTAGATCATTTTCGATGTGCCAACTTTTTTCATCATCCGTTTTACTTTCGGTAAACTCAACCAAGGCTTTCGTCAATTGTTCATTATTACCAATTTGAGCGATTAACAAATCAATTGCCTGCGTCAATAGTTTATCATCATCCATCTCAATCTCAAAGCTCATAGGAATCTTAAGATCAAAGGCGAATGTGCGAACAACTTTATGAACGAAAGCATCAATAGTACCAATTGCAAAATCAGAATAATTATGAAGTATTGCGGTGAGCACATGTTGAGCCCGTTTGCGAATATCAGCATCGTCCAATTTTTTCGTCTGATTGAGCTTCACGTGTTTCTTCAACTCAATCAACAAATTCTGCGTTCCGGAAGAAACGATTGAATAATCTTCCTCAGCAAGTTCTTTCAGCGCTTTCACAATCCGTTCCTTCATTTCGGCAGCCGCTTTATTTGTAAACGTTACTGCTAAAATATGCTTGTATGCTTGAGGCGATTCAGCTGAATCATTCAGTGCCAATGCAAGATACTCTTTCACCAACGTAAAAGTTTTACCAGAACCCGCTGAAGACTTATAAATGGTAAAGTTCTTATCTGACATTTTTTGATTGAATAGTATTGCAAATTACACAATAAATGGCTATCTTTATTTTAAATTACATTACTATGAAAAAAATTATCTTATTATTTTTGGGAAGCTTCATTTTTCCTAATAACATGATCACTGCGCAAGAAACAAACATTGTTTCAGGTGATCTTCTTGTAATGGTCAATTCAGACAATGATATAAATTTGCTATCAAAAGAGTTATCCTCCATAAATGGTGTATCTACGCAATTAAAAGTAGAACGTACTCTTTCCAAAACAATGCATATCTATTTATTGACATTCGATAAAAATGCGGTCAATGAAAATTTACTTTTGAAAGCTGTTAAAAGAAATCATTTAGTAAAAATCGCTCAGTTCAACCATACATTTCAGGAACGGATTATACCGAATGACCCGCAATACAGCGTAATGTGGGACATGAATAATACGGGTGCCAGTGGAGGTGTTGCGGATGCAGATATCGATGCGCCTGAAGCCTGGGATATCACAACCGGTGGATTAACTGCAGATGGCGACAGTATTGTGGTGGCTGTTATCGATGGAGGGTTTGATCTAGCGCAGCAAGATCTCAACTTCTGGAAGAACTATCAGGAAATCCCGAACAACAGCATTGATGATGATGGTAATGGATACGTTGACGATTACAATGGATGGAATGGAGGAACTGCAACGGATAATTTTTCTGTTGCAAGTCATGGCACACATGTTTCAGGTACTGTTGGTGCAAAAGGAAACAACGGCATTGGAGTAACGGGTGTAAATTGGAATGTAAAAGTAATGGCTATCTCATACGGTTCTTCCGGAGGCGGATTTGAAGCCAATGTAGTTGCATCCTATGCATATGCTATGGAACAGCGAAGACTATATAATCAAACCAATGGAGCAAAAGGCGCATTTGTAGTTTCAACAAATTCATCATTCGGTATCGATCTTGCGTTTCCTTCTTCCTATCCATTATGGTGTGCAATGTATGATTCATTAGGTTCTGTGGGTATTTTAAGTGCGGCCGCTACAGCAAATGCAAATTACAATGTGGATGTGCAAGGAGATATTCCGACTGCCTGTGAAAGTAATTGGATGATTGCGGTAACAAACACAACACGCACGGATGCAAAAAACAGTAATTGCGGTTACGGTGCGCTTAGTATTGATCTTGGTTCACCGGGGACAAGTATCACCTCAACATATCCTTCAAATGCATACAGTTCTATTTCAGGAACGTCCATGGCAACACCTCATGTTGCAGGTGCAATTGCATTGATGTATTCTGTTAATTGTCCTGTATTTATTACTAATTACAAATCGGATCCAGCCGGTGTGGCATTGATTGTGAAAGATTCATTGTTAGGTGCAGTGGACATTATCCCTTCTATGAGCAGCGGCATCACAGTTACTGGCGGACGTCTTAACCTTCACAAATCGGTAAGAGCAATACAAAATTATTGTTCAACAGTTGGTATTTCAGAAAACGGAGAACAAATTGCTGATCTCGAAATCATGAACGTTTATCCGAATCCGGCTGACAATTTATTAAACATTGTTTGCTATAGTTATGATGTCGTAGAAATAGCCATTAATAATGTATTAGGACAAGAGGTTAAAAGAATAAAAGGAGAATCAAACACAAAAGGAATACAGCAAAATTATATCGATATTTCGAACTTAAATAAAGGAGTTTATTTCATTAGCATACATAGCTCCTCTAAAAAATCAAACGTAGTAAAAGTGTTTGTTTATTAAAAAATTATTTAAATAGAAATGCCGCAACACACGTATAATCGGAATAGTTTTTTCACAAACTAGTTAAAACTACAACGCCACACAAAATGTGTGGCGTTGTATAAAATAAATTAAAAAATACTAATGCATCTTTGCGCAAGACTCGCCGCATGCTTTCATACATTCTTCTTTTGTTTTGCAACCGTGCGTGCATCCTTTCATACAACTTTTAATGTCGCCTGCGCAAGTTGCTTTTTCTTTACAACAAGCTTTACCTTCCGTCATACCAGCATGATCTTTACAACCACCAGCTGAATTCATTCCGGCATGTTTCATACACATTGCTTTTTCATCAGGAGAACATTTTACAGAATCGCAATATTTTGCACAGGCTTCTTTGGTCATGTTCATGCATTTGTTCATATCGCATTTAGGACCAACAAATTTACCATCAGCACCATACATGCTCATACAATATGCTTTCTCATCAACTGAACAACCATTTTGATCACACACTTTAGCACATTCTTCTTTTGTCATGGAAGCACATTTGCTCATATCACATTTACTTTCCATACATGCATCTTGCATTTGAGAACAAGAACCATGCATTTCTGCACCCATTGAACATTCACTGTGCATTTTGTCTTTATCGCAACCCATTCCAGCTTCAGCAGTATTCACTGCGATGTAAGGAGCAATAACCAAAGATACGATAGACATTAATTTAATAAGAATATTCATTGACGGACCAGAAGTATCTTTAAATGGATCACCAACAGTATCTCCAGTAACAGAAGCTTTATGTGGTTCAGATTTTTTGTAGAACATTTCACCGTTTATCAATACACCTTTTTCAAATGATTTTTTTGCATTGTCCCAAGCACCACCGGCATTTGATTGAAAAATACCCATCAATACACCAGATACTGTAACACCTGCCAATAATCCACCCAATACTTCAGGACCAAAAACAAACCCAACAATAACTGGAGTAATTAATGCAATAGCACCAGGCATCATCATTTCACGGATAGAAGCTTTTGTAGAAATAGCCACACATTTTTCATATTCAGGCTTCGCTTTGTATTCCATAATGCCTGGAATTTCGCGAAACTGACGTCTTACTTCTTGCACCATGTCCATCGCAGCTTTACCAACCGCTTGAATACACAATGCTGAGAAAATAAAAGGAATCATAGCACCAACAAACAACCCTGCTAAAACAGGAGCTTTGTAAATATCAATGGCATCGATACCCGCTATTCCAACAAAGGCAGCAAACAAAGCCAATGAAGTTAAAGCAGCAGAAGCAATTGCAAAACCTTTACCAGTTGCAGCAGTAGTATTACCTACAGCATCAAGATTATCAGTACGTTCACGAACTTCAGGAGGCAATTGACTCATTTCAGCAATTCCACCTGCGTTATCCGCTATTGGACCGAAAGCATCAATTGCTAATTGCATTGCAGTTGTTGCCATCATACCTGCAGCAGCAATTGCAACACCATATAAGCCTGCACAATAGAAAGAACCCATTATCCCGGCAGCCAAAGTTAAAATAGGAATAACTGTTGATTTCATACCTACAGATAAACCACCGATAATATTTGTAGCGTGTCCTGTAGATGATTGTTGTATAATAGAATTTACAGGAGGCTTGCCCATTGCAGTGTAATACTCTGTAACAATACTCATAATTGCACCTACAAAAGTACCAACTAGTATCGCTCCAAATACTCCCATTTTTGTAAACTCAATACCACGCAAAGAAATTATTCCTTCTGGCAACATATACATTACAATAAAATAGGAAGCAACAACGGTAATTAACATCGATGCCCAATTACCAAGATTCAAGGCTGTCTGAACATTTGATTTATCATCTTTAATGGTAACAAACCAAGTACCTACGATTGAGAAAATAATCCCTAATCCACAAATTACCATGGGTAATAATATTGGAGACATACCACCAAAATTATCGGTAACGTTTATCTCTTGTCCTAAAACCATTGTAGCAAGAATCGTCGCTACATAAGAGCCAAATAAATCGGCACCCATACCTGCAACATCACCTACGTTATCTCCAACATTATCAGCGATTGTAGCAGGATTGCGAACATCGTCTTCAGGAATACCTGCTTCTACTTTACCAACTAAATCAGCACCAACATCAGCTGCTTTTGTATAAATACCACCACCAACTCGAGCAAACAAAGCAATTGACTCAGCTCCTAAGGAGAAGCCTGTTAAAACTTCGATTGCTGTTTTCATTTCGTTGCTGTTTACTTCTACTACATGAAACATTTTTAAGAATACAATAAATAAACCTCCCAAGCCTAATACGGCCAATCCTGCAACACCCAAACCCATAACGGTTCCACCGGTGAAAGAAACTTTCAATGCTTGTTTTAAACTAGTACGTGCTGCTTGTGTAGTTCGAACGTTCGCTTTTGTGGCAACCTTCATGCCGATATATCCTGCTGTAGCAGAGAACACCGCACCAATAATAAATGCAATTGCTATAATCCAGCTTCCGTGAATTTCTTTTCCATTTATTTCATGTATAGTTCCAGAATAGGCTAATAATGCAGCTGCAAACAATACAAAGACACTTAGTACTTTCCATTCTGCTTTCAAAAATGCCATTGCTCCATCGGCGATATATCCGGCAAGCTCCTTCATCTTTTCATCACCGGCATCTTGTTTACTAACCCAAGCCGACTTGATTGCCATTACAAGCAATCCTAAAATCCCTAATGCGGGCACTAGATAAATTACGTATTCGTTCATAGTTTTAATTAAGTTTTATTTTTTTGTTTCTTCCTCGATTTAAAGATGCTGAAAAGTATAAATAATTTTCGTAAATAATTTAAATACAAGATCCTTTATTTCGGGGTGCAAATTTATGTAAAATATAGTAAATATCAAAAATACTTGACTATCAAATATTTAACTAATTATTCAAGTGCTTTTTTGTTAAAAATTATGTAACCGAAATGAAAAAGAATTGAAAAAGGATCTTTCACCTGATCAAAATAATTTACACCAAGACTAATTGGTCCGAGAGGAGTGTGCCATACAAAAGTAGCTGCTCCGATATAATGCTGAAGCGAAAATGGGATACCATATTCTGGAGACAGATCTTCCTTTTTTACCAATACCTGATAAGGTTGAAAGACATAACCTTCTGTTCTAAATTCAAGATTTTTGCGGAGATTAAATACAAATTTCAAACCTCCAGCGATATATTTATGGGTTCTATAATTTTCGTTGAAGATGGTTTTGCTATAAGGGGTCGGCTGAAAAGCGGGAGAAGATAAGATACTAGAAGTATAATTATGAAAAAGTGTTTGCGTAGAATAAACCCCTTCTCCATATAACCCGATTTTAATTGTTCCTTTTCGGTTAAAATAGCGTTCTCCAGAAATTTTAAACATGGCCCATTGATGATGATTTGAAAATTCTTTCACTGTATCCGTTGAGGTTGATCCTGGCGTATTAATTTCTAAACCATTCACATATCGTGCGCTAATTCTTAAAAATTCACCCTGATTCGCATACTGTTTTCTGTTAAGTGAATTAATTTCATAATACGCTTGTGTTGAAAACACATCAAAATTTGTTGCATCTGTTGTATCGAGCTGAACAAAATAAGGTGTTTGATAATAGCTATCGGTAATCCTAGCAACACCAGTGCCACCTACTAAACGTCCTTTTTTTCCTGTTGGAAAACCTACGTTTAAACTACCATGTTCTTCGTTCCTAATCAAATATGCCGGCTTGGTATCTTGCAAAAACGCACTGCTGCTTTTATAATAATCCCATTTATTCCAAGTTACTGACGGTTCAATATATAAAGGTACGGTGAATGGCAGATCGAAACGTGTTTTTAATTGAACCGAACTATACAGTTTTCCGAAATAGGCATTTGCCATTATTCCTATGGCAAATCGTCCAAAATAATTGTATTGTAAACCAATAAAACCTTCACTAATTGGCCGGTTAGAAAAATCACCACCAAAATCAGTGATCAAATTTTTTTCTTTCCTTACCCTTAAATACAAATCATAATAACCTGTTTGAGGATTATATTTTGCTTTTGGATAGATCGATTTAATTCTGTTATCGGCCGATAAACGGAAATATCCTTCCTTAATATCTTCCAAACTCACAACTTTATTTTTATGTCGCAGAATTCTTCTTACATATTCCGATTGATTTTTTGTTAATCCTTCGATGTAAATATTATCAAAAATCATTTTCGGTTGTTTACTTTTAAAATTAATTCTACGAACACTTCGTTCTTCAACAGAAACTTTTCTATCGGTATATAATTTAATAAATTCCATATGACGCATAGCTGCGGCATAACCACTATCGATAATCGGTTGCAAATTATTAAAATTAAACAAACCGACTTCCGTTTGGGGCTCAATGATGACTCCACCTTCACACAAAATATCGTAATTGGATTTGCTTTGTAGCATCGTTTTTATTTGAGACAATACATTATCTTCATCTGGAGGTGGGTTGTTGCCGCTCACATTACTCCCAATAATAAAATCAGGAAAAAAATCATCATACATTACATTGGAAGGAAAGTTATTATATAAGCCGCCATCAAAAAGCAATTTCCCATCAACTGCTATCGGCTTGATATAAAAAGGATAAGACATGGAAGCACGAACGGCCTCAGCAAGATCTCCCTCTTTAAATATTACTGATTCTTTTTTTTCGATGTCGGAAGCAACACAACGAAAAGGAATAAATAAACTATCAAAATTGTAATTTGCTGCGGCAGCAGGTCCGCCAGCCAACTCCATTATACCAAAATCCATGGCAATAGGAGAAATTAAATTTGTAGGAAGTGTTGACGAAAATGCTGAATCCAAAGACAACTTGAAGGTTACCCAAGATGCGTTATCATCCGAACGTTTAAAGTAGTATGCATATTTTTGATCAACAATTCCTTCAGACATATTTTTAAAACGTTCCGTTTTTACTATCGCTTCAATTTCTGCAGGCGAATATCCCATGGCATACATAGAGCCAACCAAGGCACCCATTGACGTTCCTGTAATATAATCAATCGGAATGTGATTATCTTCCAATGCTTTTAAAACACCTATGTGTGCGATTCCACTTGCAGCACCGCCACTTAATACAACTCCTACTTTTTGTGCTTTAGCAGAATCTGGAGAAAGGAATAGCAAAGCTAAAAGAAAAATAAAAGTAAATATATACCTATAAAAAGTCATCGTATTTAGTTGCAATACAAAGCTAATAATAATATTGAAGGAATTGGGAAATTGAACAAATACGTCAATCAAAAATTCATTCAGGCACTACATTAAAGATAAAAACTTATCAGACAGCTGCTTTAAATACTCAGGTGTTTTCAATAATCGAGAACCGTACCATGAAAAAAGTTCTCCGTCAACAATTAGGATTTCAGCAGCTGGACAAATTGCTTTCAATGCCTTAATATGCTTCTCTTTGAAGGGAAATGGCTCCGATGAAAGAAATATTATTTCCGGGTTCAAAGTAATTATATCCTCTTCTGAAACGACAGGATAGCGGGAATCCAGATTAACAAAAATATTATTTAGTCCGCACAATTTCAGTAGATCATTAATAAATGTATTATTACCGGCAACCATATATGGATTATTCCAGATAAAATAAGCGACTGATATTGGAAGGTTATTCACTTTTGAATGAAAGGGAGTTAAGTGATTGAATTGGTATTCAATCTTACCTTTAATATTCGCTGCTTCATTTTGTTTTCCAACTATAGCTCCCAGGCTCGTAATCATATTGATTGCATCCTTCAATGAATAAATATCACTCATCCAAACAGGATAGTGTTTCATTAATTCTTGGATTTGTTCCTGTTCGTTCTCTTCTTTATTTCCAATTATCAAATCGGGCTGCAATGCTTTTATTTTTTCAAAATCATATTTTTTTGTACCTCCAACCCTCATCTTTGAACGAAACCATTCGTTGGGATGGATACAAAATTTTGTGATACCAATCACTTCATCACGCAATCCCAAATCAAATAACAATTCTGTTTGAGAAGGAACAAGAGAAATGATCCTTTGAGGTTTTAAAGGAAGATCTATTTTACGGTTCAGTTGGTCGGTATAAATGGACATTAGAAAAGAGGATGAAGTATTTGCGTGATAATGTGATTGAGGAAAATCTTTTCTCACATTATGAAGCAAATACTTTATTACTTTGTGAGCGCACTCATTATATCATAACAAGTGATAATATATGTTTTATCCAATTTAAAATCCTTTACAAGTACTGCTAAATTTTTATCGTTTACCATCGCTGATAAGGAATCTATTGGAGTTGAAATATCAACAAACGGGAAAGGAGCCGCCATGATTGTCTCTACGTTTTGATTTTTAATATCTGGATTTGCGATTATTTTCTGATACAGCATAGTCTCGTTCAAAGAACCAACAATTCGCTTATCGTGGGTAACAGGAATTTGAGAGATATCCATTTTATTCATCAGTGCAACCGCATTCCCGACAGTATCTGTACTTTCTACCGTAATCAACATACCTTTTGAATTACTATTCACTAGATCTTTTGCAACCAATCCTTTTTTATCAAAAAAGCCTTTCTCCATCATCCAGTCATCGTTGAACATTTTTCCCAAATAACGTGTGCCATGATCATGAAAAATAACAACAACAACATCTCCTTCTTTTAATTCATCTTTCAATTGCATTAATCCCGCCATAGCAGATCCGGCAGAATTACCGGCAAAAATGCCTTCGCGCTTAGTGATTTCGCGCGTCATGATAGCGGCATCTTTATCTGTCACTTTTTCAAAGCGATCAATCACTTTAAAATCTACATTTTGAGGTAAAAAATCTTCGCCAATTCCTTCGGTGATGTAGGGATAAATTTCATTTTTATCAAATATGCCTGTCTCTTTGTATTTTTTGAAAACAGAACCATACGTATCGATTCCCCATACTTTTATGTTCGGATTTTTTTCTTTCAGATATTTACCTGTTCCTGTAATGGTACCACCCGTTCCCACACCAACAACCAAATGGGTTATTTTCCCCTCTGTTTGCTCCCATATTTCAGGTCCAGTTTGTTCGTAATGAGCCTGAGAATTACTTAAATTATCGTATTGATTGGGTTTCCATGAATTAGGCACTTCTGCCACAAGACGGGAAGAAACAGAATAATAAGAGCGAGGATCTTCCGGCTCTACATCCGTAGGACAAACAATTACATCGGCACCGAAAGCACGCAAAGCATCTACTTTTTCTTTTGATTGTTTATCGGTAGTAGTAAAAATACATTTGTATCCCTTAATGATTGAAGCAATTGCTAGACCCATTCCGGTATTTCCGCTAGTTCCCTCGATAATTGTCCCACCTGGTTTTAAGCGTCCATCTTTTTCCGCATCTTCTATCATTTTCAAGGCCATACGATCCTTAATAGAATTACCCGGATTAAAGGTTTCTACTTTAGCATAAACAGTTGCTTTTAAGCCCTTAGTAAGATTATTGATACGAACCATTGGCGTATTTCCAATAGTCCCGAGGATGTTATCACACGTTTTTTTCATTTTGTAGTTTTATTTTAACGAATGCGAAAATACAAATTTAAAGAGAATAATACATGTATTTGGTCATTTAAACTTTTGCAAATTGACTGTATTTTCAGGGTCAGAATATCTTGGTTATTCTGCCATCCGGAGCATCAACTGAATCGTATTGCTTTGACAGGAGTAATCCTTGAAATGATAAAACTTGGAATAATCAGCATTAGTATACAACACACCAACGTTCCAGCATTTAGCAATAATATATGAAGCAAATTAAAGTTTATCGGAATCTGAGAAATATAATACGCTGTAGGATCCAGCTTGAATATTCCTATATACTTTTGAATAAGTTCAATTGAAATGCCCAATATATTCCCCCACAACATTCCTTTTCCGATTAGGTAAACGGCATTGTATAAAAATATTTTCTGAATACTTGTATTTCCGGCACCCATTGCTTTTAAAATTCCAATCATGTTTGTGCGTTCTAAAATAAGTATCAACAAAGCCGACATCATATTTATTCCTGCAACAATCACCATTAAAACTAAAATAATGATTGCATTCACATCCATCATATCCAGCCAAGTAAAAATCGCAGGATTGGTTTGCTTGATAGTTTGTGCAACCAAGCCTTGACCAATAAGTGCATCTGTTTCAGATCCGATATCATCAATTTTTTTATAATCGGTAATTGATATTTCAAAACCCGCAACTTGATCTTCCGTCCAGCCATTCATTTTCTGAATTCTTCTAATATCAGTCAGAACAAGTGTTTTATCAACATCTTCTAATCCTGTTTCATAAATCCCTGAAATATAAAAATCTTTCGCTGCCGTTTCTGTTCTAACTTTATTACCTATACTATCAAAACGATCAACAATAAAGTAAATGATCATTTTATCGTTCAATTTGAAATTTAATTTATCACTCAAATATTTTGAGATTACAATATTTTTTGAAACGGAATCGTTCAACGTAAAAGCTTTACCTGCAACAAAATTTTTATTCAAGAAAGACCAATCGTAATCATCAGAAACACCTTTTAAGAGTACGCCTTCATTATCCGTTTTTGTTTTCACGATCCCATTTTTTGTAGCAAATACTTCAACGTGTCGAATGTCTTTATTACTTTTTAGAAAATTCAAAAAAGGTTGAATTCTGCTTATTGGTTTTGGTTCGGCACTTACGTTATTGTCGTAATTAGTGATTTGAATGTGTGAATTAAATCCGATGAGTTTTGCTTTTATCTCGTTTTGAAATCCGGTAACAATAGCAACAGCCAAAATCATAACAGCTAGTCCGAGTACAATACCTAAAATCGAAATGCGCACAATTGGGCCCGAAAGTTGATTGGATGCTCCTGAACCGGAAAGTATTCGTTTAGCAATAAATCGCTCGATGTTCAAATTTTATTAGCTTTGTTTAGATTAACCTGGATACAAAAATACTATTTTACAGATAAGATGAAGCTTTTTAAAAAATTTTCAATTTTTTCAATTTTATTGCATTCCTTCCTCGTTGATGCACAAGGAATCATTCAAATCGAAAACACGTGCAAAACAATTAATGATTTGAAGGTGGGAGCTGATCACACATTTGAGTACCTGCCATTATTAAAAGGTAAATCTATTGCTGTTGTTGCGAATCAATCTTCACTAATAAAAAAAACGCATCTGGTAGACAGCCTTATTTCACTTAATGTTTCAGTAAAAAAAGTATTTTGTCCGGAACATGGCTTTCGCGGATTGGTAGATGCTGGGGAAAAAGTGGCATCAGAAAAAGATATAAAAACAGGATTAAATATTATTTCATTATACGGAAAAAATAAGAAGCCTTCGGCAGCGGACCTTTCGGATGTAGATATTGTCATTTTTGATATTCAAGATGTGGGCGTTCGTTTTTACACCTACCTTTCCACGTTGCATTATGTGATGGAGGCATGTGCAGAAAACGGCAAGCAATTGATTTTACTCGACAGACCAAACCCTAACGGATACTATATTGACGGACCTGTTTTAGAAGTTGCATACAAATCTTTTTTAGGTCTACATCCGGTTCCAATTGTTTATGGAATGACCATTGGCGAGTACGCACAAATGATCAACGGAGAATCCTGGCTGAAAGCCGGAGTAAAATGCAATTTGAAAGTAATCAAAATATCAGGTTATGTCCACAAAGATCTTTTTGAACTCCCCGTTCGGCCTTCACCAAATTTACCTAACATGGCATCTGTTTATTTATATCCAAGTCTGGGTTTATTTGAAGGAACCGTTATTTCTATAGGACGAGGCACCGATCTTCCCTTTCAGGTAATTGGCAGTCCAGCTTTAACAAAAGGAAACTACACGTTTACGCCTCAATCAAAAACAGGGGCAATGGAACCAAAGTACAAAGGAGAGATTTGCAGCGGGTATAATTTATCCGAATTTGGAACAGAGTATATGAAGGATACAAAAAAAATTTATATTTATTGGCTGATTGGAACCTATTCAAACACTCCTGAAAAAGAAAAATTCTTCGATGAAAATTTCAATTTTCATGCAGGAAACGCAACACTTCAAAAACAGATTAAAGAAGGCATAAGCGAAGATGCGATTCGAAAAAGCTGGGAACTCGGTATTGCAAAGTTCAAACTTGTAAGAAAAAAGTATTTGCTGTATAGCGATTTTGAATAGGTCTATGCTGTCTTAATTTTTCATTACCTAAAATGAATCGAATGAATATTGACTTATCAAAAAAAAGAATACTCTTACTGATCCCCATTTTTATTTTTCATTTTTCGTTCGCTCAAGAATTAAAACGCGTTCGTCATTTTGGGAAAAACAGAGGACATATAAAAATGTTTGTTCATGCACCTCCCAATGCCGATAAATCCAAACCGGCTCCTATGGTTGTCGTATTGCATGGATGTTTACAATGTGCTCAAAAAGTTCAAAAGCAGTCGGGATGGAGCAAATTAGCTGACGAAAACGGATTTTATGTATTATATCCTCAACAAAGGAGAATCAACAATCCAGAAGGATGCTTCAGATGGTATAAACGGAAACACACCAGAAAAGGGAAAGGTGAAAATGCGTCCATCAAAAAAATGGTGGATCACATGAAATTGAAATACAACATCGATTCAACCAGGATTTTTATCACAGGATTATCAGCCGGAGCTGCAATGAGTGTTATTATGATGGCCGACTATCCAGAAACTTTTAATGCTGGAGCTATTTTTGCTGGAGGAGCTTACAAAGCAGGCAATGGAATGGTAACTGGCGTGATGGCATTATTGGGATGGAGAATAAAATCTGCAGAAAAATGGGGTAACATTGTCCGCAAACAAAACCCAACATATCAGGGAGATTACCCACGAATAATTATTTATCAGGGAAATAGCGACTGGATAGTAAATAAACGAAACGGAATAGAGATTATGAAACAATGGACCAACCTGCACCATATTAGCACACAGCCTACCGAAACTATTGATGGATTTGCAGGTGTAAAAGATATACAACGGTTGACTTACAACAGTAATACGAAAAAGGATGCTGTTGTCTTTTATAAGGTTGACGGTTTAAGTCACGCTTTGTTAGTAGATCCAGGAAAATGTTCTTTTCAAGGAGGACGTGGAGGCATTTTTTCAAAAGATAAAAATTACAACTCCACCTTATGGACAGCATACGATTTTGGTCTGATTCCTACACCCGAAATTACAGGCCCGCATGAACTATTTTCAAAAGAACGTGTAACTTTTTCTGTTCCTGCAAACCCAGGTTCAACTTTTGAATGGGATGTTCCTGAAGGAAGTATTTTCATCAACAATAAAGATTCCAATTCCATTACAATTAACTGGCCAACAGCTAGCGGATCAGTTGATGTTACGGAGAAGTATTTAAGTGGATGCAAAAAGCAATACAAAACAATTTTTGTGAGAGTAAAAGATCAGCAATAGACTGATCCCGTTCATGATTCTATAAAAGGAGAAAACACTTCCAATCTGTACATTCAATCAGATATAATTGTATAGTATTCGACAAAATGTTGTGTAAATTTGAAAAGAAAAAAATATGGTTTAAAACAGTTTTTATCGGATTTTTATATATTCAATTTACATCCTTTAAAGAAAAAAAATCAATCACCCCTTTACTCCAATTTTTTAAACATAATCAGGAATGTCTCTCTCCTATTTGTTGTCGCCACATGGCGTAATATAATCCTTTTTGAGAAATTAAGTCTTCATGTTTTCCTTGTTCAATAATTTTACCTTTTTCTAAACAAAAGATTTTATCTGCATGCATAATCGTACTCAAGCGATGAGCAATCATGATTGTTACCTGATTTTTATTTTGAGAAAGGGATCTGACTGTCGAACTAATTTCTTCTTCCGTGATAGAATCCAAAGAAGATGTTGCTTCATCAAAAACAAGCAAGGACGGTTTTCTGAGAAGTGCGCGGGCAATAGATAGTCGCTGCTTTTCACCACCCGAAACCTTAACTCCTCCTTCACCGATCATCGAATTAATTCCTTTATCAGCACGGGCAAGCAAGTTCTGGCATGCTGCTTTATAGAGAACATCTAGACATTCTTCGTCAGTAGCATTTGGTGCAACAAACAATAAATTTTCCTTGATTGTTCCAGAAAATAGTTGCGTATCCTGAGTAACAAAACCAATATGTGACCTCAGTTGATCCAGATCGATTAACTTAAAACTATTTCCATTGTATTCGATATCTCCTTGTTGAGGTTGATAAAGTCCAACAAGCAATTTCACTAACGTTGTTTTTCCGGAGCCAGAAGGACCAACAAATGCAATTGTTTCACCTTTATCTGCCTGAAAAGAAATTCCGTCTAAGGCATTACTAGAAGCAGCATTATGCTTAAAACTAACATTCGAAAATTTTAATTTTTCTATTCCACTAACCGTCACAGGCATCTTTGGTTTCACCTCTTTGGGAATATCCAAAATTGTTTGAAAATTATCTAATGAAACTTCAGCTTCACGGTATATATTAATAATATTACCAAGTTCCTGAAGAGGTCCAAAAATAAAAAATGAATAGATTTGTAACGAAAATAAATCACCGAGTGTTAATTGATTTCTGAAAATTAAAAAAAGTAAAAGAAACAAAATACAGCTCCTTAATAAATTCACAAAAGTTCCTTGAATAAAACTAATGCTTCTGATGTAACCTACTTTTTTAAGTTCAAGACCAAGAATCTTTATGGTAGTTCCATTCAAACGGTTAATTTCCTGATCCGCCAATCCTAAACTTTTTATCAATTCAATATTCCTTAAAGACTCAGTAGTAGAGCCTGCCAAGGCCGTTGTTTCACCAACAATCTTCTTCTGAATCTTCTTGATACGTTTACTCAAAATCGATGTTACGAAGCCTAAAACAGGAACCGAAGCAAAATAAACAACCGCAATCAACCAATGAATTTTTATGGCATATACCATTACAAAAGCAACACCAACTAAAGAAGTAAAAAGAACGCTAACAAAAGCCATGATCAATTTCTCCACATCCGTTCGTACTTTTTGCAATTTCCCTAATGTTTCACCACTCCGCTGATCTTCAAAAACCTGATAAGGTAATTCTAATGAATGTTTTAGTCCATCAGAATATATTTGGGCACCTAATTTCTGAGTAATCACATTTACATAATAATCTTGAAAATTTTTAGCGATTCTTGAAATCATAGCAAATCCCATCGCAAGTAAAATCAGAAATCCGACACCTTTCACAAAATCAGGACGGCTTGGATTTGAAGCATAATCATCCACAATGTGCTTAAATACCCATGGATCGAGTAATGAAAAAATCTGATTAACTGTGGCTAGAGCGAGTGCCAAAAGTATTAATCCCTTATAATTTTTTAAATAATTAAATAGCAGCTTCATTTGATAGTTTGGAATTTCGGTAAAGTTAATCTAATTTATATGTTGGTACATATATTTTTTTCAGAATTAATAGAAGGAGTAAGGGCGTCAAACGTTAATATTGGTGGGAAACAAACTATACATTAGTTAACAGAAGTCATTTCAAATTGGAAGAAAAAGCAACAACATCACTAAAAATATTTTTGTAATTGGATCAAGGCCTCTTTATTAATTTCATGCTTCCCCTGAAATCGAATCAAGTCAATCGAAATTTTATGTTTATTCAAAAACAACAATTGCATTGCGATTGCCTCTTCAGTTAAAAACTCATCCTGATTTCCAATGACTGCAACTATTTTCATTGCATCAAAAACAACTTTATCAGCTTCAAAGTTCATGTCTTCCGGAAAAGCACCTGCCCACAAAATTAAATTATCTACCTTAACTTTGTTATTGGCTAACCAACGGCAAACTGTTGCTGTTCCTTGCGAAAAACCGAGTACATTTACACGAACTTTTTTATTTTTAAGAGAAGAGATCACGTCATCATAAACGCAATTTAAAAAATTAACATAATCATGAATATCGCATTCACGGTCTTCTTTCGTCATCCAACTAGCAACAACTCTATCAGAAAAGCCTTTCCAATAAAAACGATTGAGCCCTTCTGGAGCTACAATAAGAGTTTTACCATCATTCAGCACTTCAAAATTCTTAATAAAATAATTCGCCAACTGAGCATAACCGTGACAAACAAACCAAACCTGTTCAATTGTATCAGTTATATCTCCAAGAATAAAATAACGGGCGGTTTTGGGAATGATAATATTTTTTTGATGCATTTTTTTAAAATAAAAAAAGCACCGATATTTTACAATCAGTGCTTTTCAGTGAATTATTTTTAAACTATTCAACAACAATAACTAGGTATTTGGATATACTCCAGAAATCTTCCACATTTGTAATTACGAGCTTCTCTGCTTTTCCTTCAGCTCCTTCAATCTTATAAGATCCTACAGGATGAGTTGTAACCAGCTTTGCTTTTTTAGCACCTAAAACAATTTCAGATAGAACAGAAACATCTACTTTTGTAAAATATGCTTTATTAAAATCATCTTTCATTTTTGCTGTTTTACCCATGCCGATAAAACCACCTTCTTTTGTTAATACATTATTTTTGATTAGTTCTTTTGATGTACCAAAAGCATAGAAGGCTGTGTTTAACTTTTCTGTTTTAACTGCTGATTCCTGAGTTGCTTCCTCATAGTTTAGATTCAAATTAGTCATTTCAACATTCATTTTCTCCAATTGACCTTTTAGGTCGTTGATTTGAGCATCTTTTTGTTCAATTTCAAGAGTTAAACGAGAAATAAATTTTTCCAATTCATCATTCCGTTTATTCGAATCTTTTAATTTCGATTTCATCGAAGCCAAACGCTGTTTGTTTTTATTCATGATATCATAAATAGACTGAATATCATCAACAATTTGCTGCTCCTTTGATTTTCTTGCTTCAGGATCTTTACTAATTTCAGAAACAATCTTTTCTTTTTGTTTTATTTCATCCAGATTATCTTGTATTTCGTTAAATCCACGGATAAACGATTGAATACTTGAATCTTGTTTGTCAATTCGCACTGCTTGTCCACCTGAAACTGCTGTTAAGCTATCTTCTGCTGACAAAGCACCTTCATTTTCACTACCGCCACAAGCAATTACAAATGGCAAAAAGGCAATTAAGTAAATTAATTTTTTCATACTGATCTTACGTTTTTTATTAAATTATATGCAAAGATATATCTAATTGATCTTACAATGAGTGATTTTAATCAAATTAAATTTTAAAATTGCTATTCGGAACCTTCAAAATCCATAGCAGATGAATTCGAATTAAGAATAGAAAGTACGCCTTGAATCTGATACGTACTTCGGTTATACTTATTCCCAAGTACTATTATTGTTGTCTGATCTGAGGGTCTGCGAAAAAACAAACTATTATAGCCATGCCACCAACCATTGTGATAAATAATTTTTGGCGATTTACCGTCATCCGTAATTCTCCATCCGTATCCATAATTACGTTTCCCTTTATGTTCATTACTATATCCTGTAAATGCTTTCTCAATGGTGGTTTTCTTCAGTAAATTATCTGTATAAAACGATTGATCCCACTTAAGCAGATCCTCTACTGTTGAGTATATTCCTTTATCACCGACTACGTCATCTGCATATGTTTCATCTTCAAGTGAACCGGATGCTTTATGCCCCATTGTTTTGTTTTTATGAATTATACTTCCTTTCGGATTATGCACCCAGGTATCATTCATTCCCAAAGGCTTAAAAATAGTTTGTTCCATATAATCTGCAAAACACAAACCCGAAACTTTTTCTACAATACAGGCAAGTATTGCATAATTTGTGTTCGAATATTCAAATTTTTTATTTGGCTGTGCAAAAACATCACACGTATGAGTTGTTATAACTTCCATCATAGCAGCATTATCAAACAAGCCCTTTTTATACTTGTTTGGTTTTTCACAATATTTCTCACAGCAATAGATATAATTAAAAAGCCCTGAGCGGTGGGTTAGCAATAATTTAATTGTAATTCCCTGGTAAGGAAAAGCGGGAAAAAACTTCTGTACATTGTCTGTCAAGAGTAATTTACCCTGATCGGCAAGTATTAAAATTGCTGTTGCTGTAAATGTTTTTGAGGCTGAGGCCAGTTGAAAGGATGAATTTATTGTAAGTGAATCTTTCGTTTTAAAATTGGAGAGGCCAAATGCATTTTTATAAATAATTTGTCCGCGTTGCGCTACTAAAACGCAACCATTAAATCCATCAAGTGTCGCCTTTTTTTTAAAGAGACTATCCAGTTTTTTTGTCTTTTCAGTAGCATTTATCTCTATTAAAATTTTATTAACACTATCCTTACTAAAAGTAAGTACTTTCCTTCTTGTATCTTCTGAAGTTTCAGAAGCGCAACAAATAAAGAGCACATAAAAAAATAAAAAAAAAACAACCTTAAATTGGCTCATAACAAAACAATTATCTGCGTCTTTCTTCTGCTTCCTGAACAATTAACTCACGACCTTTTACTTCTTTGCCATTTAAGGCTTCAATAGCTTTTTGGCCATCGGCTTTTTTTGCCATTTCTAAAAAAGCAAAACCTTTAGACTCCCAGGTAATCGTATCATAAACAATTTTTGTTGATAGCACTTCACCGAACTGAGCAAACAATCCCTCGAGTTGCATTTCATTAATTTCTCTTTCGAGATTTTTTACAAATATTTTCATAGTGCGTCAAATTATATTTTAATTATTAAAAACGTAATTATCAGTTGTTGAATATTATTATTATTTTAATAAAAAATTGTTAAACATTTACAAATATATTTTTAAAAAACTATTTTTTATTATATTTGGGTAACTAATAAGCTAACATGGAAAAGTTAATAACCTTCACATTGCTTCTATTTGTTGCTTCTTTCATAGAAGCTCAAAACACTTCTGTAGACTATTATACCCAGACAAAACCAAAGTCTATATCAAAAGACAGGGTCTCTGCCTCCATTTCTGCTGGAGCAGGTGTCAGCTTTTTAAATTCAACAAACAACGCCGCTTATACAACATTTGTAGCTCCGAAAATGGCTTATCAGCTGAACGAAAATTTCAAATTAACTATAGGATTGATGCATTATTCCATTTCCGGAAATACGTTTATGCCGGTCAATCAAAATGAAGCATTCTTAAATTCTCGAAACAAAACACTGACCGGGAACATTCTATTTATAGAAGGTCAATACAAGTTAAATAAACGCACAACCTTTGCAGGAGCAGCAATGTATGATGCAAACAATTTTAGCAATAAAAACGGTAACTTAAAAGGAGTTGCAATTGGTTTAGACTACAAGATAAGTAAACACGGCACAATAAGCTTTCAAACAATCATCACCCAAGGAGAAACACCTTATAGCACTTCTACCAATGGAATGAACAACTTTGGAAACACTTCCAGTTTCATGTCGGGCCAGGATTTCGGTAGTGGGTTAAACAGCACAAACAGATAAACAATACTATCTTTTTTTATTTAAGTCAACAAGAATAAAAACTTACTTATTCTTCTCCTCTATCCATTTTGCCATGTATTTGGTTCCTGAAATCGTATGATGCATTAACATCGCACCGATAAAATTTTTATGCCGGTGTTTTTTAATGTTTTGTTGAATCGACAGGATAGTATCAATGAATTCTAATTCAAATTTTTCTCTAGAATAAAACTGATTAATAAGGTTTATTCCATTTCTCTGTGACTTTTTCCAGAGAGAAACATCCGTATATAATTTCACAGCAGCATTTGCAATTTCCTCTGAAGAATTCGCAATTATTCCATTCCAATCAAAATCGCCATGCATTCCTTCCGATCCAATATCTGAAGTTACACTTGGGGTTCCACAATGCATAGCTTCAACTAATTTTCCTTTAATGCCAGCGCCAATTCGTAATGGCGCTAAACACACTTTTGCATTTCTTACAACTTGCATTGCATCTTCAGCTCTACCTTTAATGATAAACCCATCTTTTAAATTATTCAATTCAGTTACTTTTTGAGAAGCGTAAGCTCCGTAAACATGCAATTCTGCATCCGCCAGTTGCTTTCGGATCATAGGCCAAATTTCTTCTTTTAAATATTGAACAGCGTTCCAATTGGGTTCATGAATAAAATTTCCGATGGTAATAAAGTTTGTTCTATTTTCAAAAGATGGCCAGTTACTGATATTTACATCATCAATAGGATCGAATATAAAGGGAATGTAATGAATCAAAGATGTATCAATTTTGAAATAATTGTTCAGCAATCTCATTTCAAAATCAGAAATGATAAGCGAACAATCGCAACGTAAAATGCTGGCTATTTCCCGTTTTGAAATATCTGAAAAAAGATCTTGTTCTACAAAACTTCTTTTCTGTTTAAATGCAAGCTGCCGGGCTTTTCGAAGGCAATGTAAATCAATAGTATCTAATATTCGCAAAGCATCGGGGGCGTTTTCAGCAACCCGCCAACCGAATTGTTCTTCCATCATAAAACGATCAAAAATGACAATTGTAGGATTGAGTGTAGAAATAAAATCATCAAAACTTTTATTATTTAATTCAATCCTTACTTTTTCAATTCCAAGCTTCTGAACATCAAAAGCAAATTCACTATCGCTTGCTGCGGAAGCAAAAGTTATCTTCCATTGAAGCTTCAGAAATATGTCGATTAACTGCAAAATACGACTACCCGCAGCGGATGAGTTGGGCTCCGGCCAAACTGTTCCGATAATTAAAATATGTTGCGATTTAATCATGGTGAAACAACAGTATCAAATGGCATACGAAAAGAACATCCGTTTTTATATTCACTACAACCGAATGCTGTTTTGCCTTTCAGAATAATACCTTTTTTACAAACCGGACAAATTCCGGACTTGTTTTCTTCTACAGCTTTTTTGCTCTTTGTAACTTTTGTTTTCAGTTGTGTCTCCTCAAACTCAACATTGAATGAATCTGTTAATTTTAAAATGCCGTCTTTCCGTATTGTTGACTTGTCGAGCGGAGTCGAAACTACAAATCCTTTTATTACTGTTGTCTTTTTCTTTTCCAAAAGCAATTTTATCTGAACATCCGTTAATCGTTTCCCCATCAATTCAAATGGAATTTTCATATCGCAGCCAGTTTTATAATTACTACATCCAAAAGCAGTTTTCCCTTTCAACATTTTTCCGGAATTACATTTGGGGCAATCCACTTTTTCATCTCTTTCAACAACAGGTGTATGGCTGGCAATAGTTATTCGCTGTGAACTTTCGTTGCGCACTTGAATAACCAAATCGCTAACCATCTGTTTCATCTCAGCTAAAAAAGCTTCCGCTTGATATTCACCTTTTTCAATCTGACGAAGTTTAAATTCCCAGTTACCTGTCATCTCTGCCGACTTTAACAACTCGTTATTTATGACACGAATCAATTCCATTCCGGTAACAGTAGGAACTAAGTTTTTTCGCTCACGTTTCACATAATTTCTTCGGAACAACGTTTCAATGATTGCCGCACGTGTAGAAGGTCGGCCAATTCCGTTATCCTTCATTAATTCTCGTAACTCTTCGTCGTCGATCTGCTTCCCAGCCGTTTCCATAGCACGAAGCAATGTTGCTTCTGTAAATGCTTTCGGGGCACTTGTTTTACCTTCCGCAAGAAACACTTCATGAGGTCCTTTTTCGCCCATTACGAAAGCTGGAAGAAATTGAATTTCCTCTTTCTCATCTTCATCGATTACCTCTTTATTATAAACCACTCGCCAACCTGGATCAAGAATCTGTTTCCCTGTTGCTTTAAATTCTATTTCTTTTACTACTCCAATAACGGTGGTATTCGAGACTTCGCAATCTGGATAAAATGCGGCCAAAAAACGTTTTGAAATGGTATCAAAAACCAATGCCTCATTACCCATTAAACCTTGTGCTTTAACATCAGTTGGAATAATCGCATGGTGGTCAGTTACTTTCTTATCATCAAAAACTTTTGTTGATTTACGAATTTCATTTTCCAACAATGGTTTTACCAAGGCTTGGTAATTAATCATATTTTTAAGAATATCGGGAATCTTGGGATACATATCATTGGGAAGATAGGTTGTATCTACACGAGGATATGTAACTAATTTTTTTTCATATAAATTTTGAATGACCTTCAATGTATCTTCTGCCGAATAACCAAAACGTTTATTACATTCAACTTGCAAAGAAGTTAAATCAAATAAACGTGGAGCAGATTCTTTTCCTTTTTTTGTTTCAACAGATGTAATTCTGAATTGCTCCTCTTTTATAGAAGTTAGAATGCCTTCAGCCTTTTGCTTTTCATTCCCCTGAAATCGCTCTATCTGCGCATTAAAGATCACGTCACGGTATTTCGTTTTCAATTCAAAAAAAACCGCCGATTTAAATGCATTAATTTCTAACTGGCGATTTACGATCATCGCCAACGTAGGCGTTTGAACCCTTCCAATAGAAAGCACCTGTTTACCATTTCCATATTTTATTGTAAACAAACGTGTAGCATTCATACCTAAAAGCCAATCGGCTGCAGCACGCGAATAGCCAGCATAATAGAGACGTTCATAATCTTTACCATCTTTGAGTTTCTTAAATCCTTCACGTATTGCTTCCTCCGTTAAAGATGAAATCCATAAGCGTTTCAATGGCTTTTTACAATTTGTTTTTGAAAAGATCCAACGCTGAATCAGCTCCCCTTCTTGTCCGGCATCACCGCAATTTATAACCTCCGAAGCATGTTCAAAAAGCGTTGCTATCGTATTGAATTGCTTTTCGATACCTTTATCATTCTTAACTTTTATCCCGAATTTTTGTGGAAGTATAGGAAGCATATTCAGGTTCCATTCACGGTAAGCCGAATCGTACTCATGAGGTTCTTTCAGTTCACATAAATGCCCGAAACTCCAGGTTACCTGATAACCATTCCCTTCGTAATAACCATCTTTACGCTGTTTAGCACCCAATATCTCTGCTATTTCTTTTGCAACACTAGGTTTCTCGGCAATACAAACTTTCATAATAGCTCACCATTGTATCCAATCATATATAAAAAAAGAGGAACAAGGATTTTTTTAGTTTCTTCAAAAATAGCAACTGAACTAGTTTTTTTAGTTAAAATGATGTAACGTTTTATCAACAACTCTTTTGGTTTATGATTTGTTATGTTAATTTTACAATTACAAACAATCTTATAATTTTATAACACATATAAATCCTTATGAAAAAAATACTATTAGCAGTTACATTATTATTAGTAACAACAGCAGGTTTTGCAAAAAAAGATAAGAAAGCTAAGTTAGCGCCTGGATTGTATGCCGAAATAACAACAAACAAAGGGGTTATATTATTGGCACTCGAATACGAAAAGACACCACTCACGGTGGCCAACTTTGTTGGTTTGGCAGAAGGTAAAATAAAAAACAATGCAAAAAAAATAGGCGTTCCCTATTACGACAGTTTAAAATTTCACCGTGTGATCCCGAACTTTATGATTCAAGGGGGCGATCCAATAGGAAATGGCACAGGTGGTCCGGGATACAAATTCAAAGATGAAATCCACCCCGATTTAAAACATACTGGTCCAGGAATTTTCTCTATGGCAAATGCCGGTCAGGGAACAAACGGATCGCAGTTTTTTATTACACATATCGCTACTCCTTGGTTAGATGGCAAACACACAGTTTTTGGGCATGTTATAAACGGACAAGATGTTGTGAACGCAATCGTTCAAGGGGATATGATTATTAAAGTAAAAATTATTCGCAAAGGAAAGGGTGCAAAAAAATTCAAAGCTGATAAAGTATTTGCTGAATTAAATAAATAAAAGGCAACAGTTGATTTCCTTTCCTGATGTACAAGAATTTTTTTGAAATTTTTGCAACAATTTATTAAGCAAATGATAGCTACAATTGAAATAAGCATGTATGCTTTAACTAATGGTTACGAACAAAAAGTTATCGATTTCATTCAGCGGATAAAACAAAATAAAAACATTCGCGTTGATGTTGGTGGTTTAAGCACTATGCTCTATGGCGATTTTGATCTACTCATGGATCTTGTAAAAAATGAAATGAAACACGAATTTGCTAATGGCAAAGTAGTATTTTTATTAAAAATTGCGGGAAGCGAATTAACTAAAGAAAAATTACCCGAAGTATTAAAATCATAATATTGTGAAAAAATATTTTTTATTTATAATTGTAATTGCAGCACTTACAATGGCATTCACTCCTAATAGAGGAGTTATTGGAACCATTTTCCCAAGAATGGAATGTGAAGATTACAATGGAAAAGCAGTTAATCTTCCTACCGATACAAAAGGGAAATACACATTATTATGTATAGCATTCAGCACGGATGCTGAATCAAATCTTAAGACATGGATCAATCCAATTTACAATAAATTTATAGGAAAAGTGGATGCATCACAAGCAGATGTTTTTGATATTCATGTTGATTATGATGTAAACCTGTATTTTATTCCGATGTTTACCGGATTTAATAAATTGGCAAGCAACACTTCGAAGGAAAAAATAAAATCCCAAACCGATAAAGAACTTTATCCCTACTTGCTTTTTTACGATGGTGGAAAAACCTACAAAGAAGAGTTAGATTTCAAAAAACGTGATATTCCCTATTTTTTTGTATTGGATAAAACAGGGAAAGTTGTATATACTACCTCCGGAAAATATGATGATTCTAAGCTAGAGAAGATTGTTGATATTTTTGAAGAAAACTAAGTTTGTTGATTTCATTTAAAAATTTGAATTGTTTTGTTTGACAGGAGTAATTTATAAAAAAATTATAACTAGTCGCATCATTATTTTCTATTCCGCTTTGGCTTTACTTTAAGGGGTTCTTCGTTGTATTTCAAAACGCCACCCCAAAAAACCATCTGATTCATAATCCAGGCTCTACGCTTTTGAACATATCCGCTTGGATTTCCGGCATTAAACCGAATAGGATTTGGCAAAACAGCTGCAATCGTAGCTGCTTCTAGTTTACTTAAATATTGAGCATCTTTTTTGAAATTTTTTTTTGATGCAGCCTGAGCACCGTAAATCCCATCACCCATTTCAATCACGTTCAAATACACTTCCATGATCCGCTCTTTACTCCAAAATGTTTCAATCAAAAATGTAAAATATACTTCAAACCCTTTACGTATAAAACTTCTGCCTTGCCATAGAAAAACATTTTTTGCTGTTTGTTGACTTATGGTACTCGCTCCACGTGTTTTTTTATGTGTTTCATTATACTCAATTGCCTTTTCTATCGCCTCAAAATCGAAACCATTGTGTTTAAGAAAATTCTGATCTTCGGAACAAACAACAGCTAGCTGCAAATTAGGAGCAATTTCTTCAAGAGGTACCCACTCTTTATTTAACTTCATTTCTTTTTCATCCATCTTTTGCTCGACACATCTGATAAGCATAAGGGGTGTTATAGGAATAGGAACCCAACGAAAAAAAATTACAGAAAGAAAACTTACTATGAAAAACCACATTGCAGCTTTCCAGGAAAAACGCCAAAGTATTTTTACAAACCCTTTCACCTTAAAAATCAAAATCAAATTTTGGACAATCGGCTGTTCCATTAGGCTTATCATACCCTTCACTGCTCATAACGGGAGACAAACCCATCATGAATTCTGTTGAATTGGCATTCGCTGATCTGAAACGCGAAATCGTATAATCGTATGCAAAACCTACAACAACATTTTTGAATACACGAATCTGTATCATTCCGGAAATCGCGTCATGCATCCTGTACGTAAGGCCAAGTCCGATTCGTTGACGAAAATAAGTCATAAAATTAAATTGAGCAGAAGGAATACCCATAAAATTAGACTGGATATTTATACCAGGAACAAAAACATAATCATAACCTTCCGATTTAAACTTTTTACATGCTGTGAAAATTGCGGTAGGAAGCAATTTTCCATTTGTTCCGATTTCATTACTACCCTGCTTTAATGAGTTTTTATAGATATTGCGTACAGATAATCCAAACGATATTTTTTTTGAGTAGAAATAAATACCAGGAATAAAATCCGGCAACAAAACCTGCGGACTAATTTGAGACAAGGCAGGATCGTTAGCATTGAAAATAGAATTTGTTAAAGCAACACTTTTTATGCCGGCAGCAATCCCAACACTGAAATAATATTTAGCTGACAATTTTAAATGAATTGCATAAGAACCATATGCAGCTTGGTTTGTAAAAACACCGAATTTATCTTGCTCAACATATGCACCTACACCATGCCAATAATATTTGTATCCTTTTTTACCAAATGCTTTTGTCACACTTGCAAAATTAGATTCAGGAGCGAAAGCAAAACCACGCCATTGAGTCCTTCTACCAACCATTACATTTAATCCTTTACCGCTTCCGGCAACAGCGGGATTTAATCCGTAATCGTTCATCATGAATTGAGAATACTGTACCGTCTGTTGAGCATATACTGCAACCGAAAAGAACAAAAGTATGATGACTGTTTTAATTTTTATCATTTTATAATTGATACACATCCTTTAATAATTGTTCCTTCATCCGACTGATCATGATAAATTACATAATAGTAACTGGCAACAGGCAATGAAACACCAAACAGATCTTTTCCATCCCAAAGTTCATATTGTCCTTTTTTTTCAAATACTTTTTGACCGAGACGATTGTATACAAGAAAACAAGCTTGAGGAAAATATTCTGAATTTTGAATATACCAGAAATCATTTATTCCGTCAGCATTGGGAGTAAATACTATTTCAGGTGCCATTTCACAAACAATCAACTTTACTTCAATTACAACTGTTGTATCATTACCACTTCCATCCGTAATAACAACCGAATATACTCCTTCATTAATATCATGAATGGAGGAAGTTGTGTCTGAAGTACTCCATAAAAATTTATAAGGTGTATTCGTGGATGTAACTACCACTTCAACATCACCATATTCCTTATGATTACATTTAACATCTTTTTTTATCACATTAAAAGTAATTTGTGAAAATGAAATTTCACAGAATAGAAGTAATAAAAAGATTGTGTTAATTTTTTTCATTCGGTGCACAAGTTAGTAACAAGTTCATCTGCCATAATACTTCCCTTCTCAGCAGCTGTTTTCAAAAGTTCACAGGCAGATACTTTTTCACCATGCTGATACATTGTAGTAGCTAAACCTATGTACGCCTCACGATAAGAAGGATCTAACTCAATAACTTTTTTATAGTCCGCAACCGATCCCGAATAATCGCCAGCAATATCTTTCCAAAATGCTCGGCTGTAAAATGCATTTGTGTAGTTATTGTCTATTGAAATTGCTTTGTCTAGGTCTTTGATAGCGGAGCTGTAGTCATCTAAATGCGCTTTCGCTAGCGCCCTATTAAAATAAGGCTTAGGCTTGAGTGGACTTAATTCAATGGCTTTATTGAATTCCTTTATTGCTGAAATATAATCTTGCATTTGGGCTTTTACAATTCCTCTTCCATTAATAGCATCAGTATAATTCGGATTTAACTTGATTGCTTTATCCAAAAACTTGATCGCCAATTTATTTTCTCCCATTTTAAAATGAATAAAACCCTGCAAACAATAAGCACTATCATAGTTTGGATTTTGGAATATGGCATTATCAAGATCGTGAAGCGCAGCAGTATAATCTTTTTGGGAATCGTTAATCAATGCACTTTTATAAAATTCATTGGCAGTATTTTGAGAATAGGAAACGAAACTAACAAACAAAAATAATATTAGAAAAAGTGCTCCTGGAATTATATTTTTTTTCATTAAAAACAAATTTAGTATAATTGAACATACTTGAAGCAAATTATATTTTTTTTCAAATATAAAGTTAAAAAAAAATAAAATTAGCACTAAAAAACACTTTTAAGATCTAATTAAAAACAAAAGAAACAAGCGTTATATTTTAATTCTCATGTAAAATAAAAGCAATTGTTTTTCTATTTCATTTCATTTAAAAAATCCCAAGATGACACCCTTATTCCCAAAAATGGAATCTGAGCATTTTATGCACACATATAGCATTGTATATCAACATTTTACATCATGGCACTTTTACTGATTGAAAAAGTCAGCAGAAACGCTAAAATTCAATGATAAACTCTCTCTCAAAATCTCACCTTTTAACTTCATTGCAAGTACGATTTAAGCATTTGTATTTAGAACAAATGAGCATACAAATTAAAAAATATTATTATTTAACGATTCTGCTTGTTTTATCTGTATCACATAGCAATTCACAGAGTTTTAATTTTAAAAATTTCAATACAAAATCAGGACTGGCCGGACCAAATGTAAATGCAATATATCAAGATCGGCAAGGATATATGTGGTTTGCCGTTCAAGGTGGAGTTAGCCGATTTGATGGAAGTAAGTTTAAAACTTTCACGAAAGAAAATGGATTGATAGGGAATGATATTACAAGTTTAGCAGGTGATAAAAGTGGAAATATTTGGATTGGAACAACTGAAGGTGTATCAAAATATGATGGTGTAACTTTCAAAAACTATTCGACAAAAAATGGATTGGCTGACAACTTTGTTAGAAATGTTTTTGTAGACATTAACAATCAACTATGGGTGGCAACAGATAATGGAGGTGTTTCTAAACTTAACAAAGAGACGTTTGAAAACTTTACTATCGCTACCGGTCTTTTAACGAATACCGTTTATGCGATTACCCAAGATGAAAAAGGAAATTATTGGTTTGCTACGAATGGCGGTATTTGCAAATACAACGGAAATGAAATCATCAACTTCCTGAATCAAAAGTACATTTCTGGAAAAGAATTTTATTCTCTATTGATAGATTCTGATGGGTCAATCTTCTTTGCTGGAGAAATAGCAACGGGCATTATCAAATATACGAATGGAAAATTTGAAAAAATTCCTTTTCCAGATCAATTACCAAAAAAGAGTCGAATTTTTAGCATGACGCAAGATAAACTAGGAAGTATTTGGTTTGCAACAGACAATGACGGAATCATAAAATACGATAAAAAAGATTTTTATTGTTACAGCGAAAAGAATGGCCTTTCTTCTAATCAAGTGTATGCGATTAAAAATGATTACGAAGGCAACATTTGGATTGGTACAACAAATGGTGGTGCTGATAAATTAAACAATGAATCGTTTGCAGCTTTTACTGAAAAAGACGGACTAACCGCTAACAAAATAGCATGTGTATACAAAAACAAGGATGCCTTATTCGCAGGAACAGTAGGCAAAGGATTAAATATTTTTACAAATGGGTTTTTTAATTTGAAGCAGGAAATAACAGAATTAAAAAATGAAAAAATATTTTCAATCGCTGAAAACAAGAAAAATGAAATTTGGATTGGTACTGAAAAATCCGGGATATATATATTAGAAAAAAATGAAAATAAATATGCTATAAAAAAACATATCCCTTCACTTCTTAATAAATTATTGGAAGTTGTTGATAAAATAATATTCGATAAAAATGGGAACACCTGGATTTCAACCTATGGCAATGGTGCCTTTTTAATTAGCAATTCAGGTGAAGTAAAACACTTCTCTGCTGAAAACGGATTCCCTTCTGATAATTTATTAACCATACACGAAGACAGCAATGGAACTATTTGGTTCGGATCAATTGATGTTGGTGCAATCAAATACGATGGTAAGAATTTCTTTCTGATAAACAAGGGAAAAGGCTTATCAAACAATGCTGTTTGGTCAATCACAGAAGACGAAAATGACAATATATTTTTAGGAACAGGAGAGGGCGGTATTAATTGTGTAAATGGAAAAAACATTACAAAAATTGACCGATCTAATGGACTTTGCTCAAACTTTATAGCGACATTGAATTGGGATAGTTTCGAAAAGGTAATTTGGGTTGGAACGAACAATGGAATCAACAAATTAAAACTTGGTTCAAATTTAAAACCTCTTTCGATACAGTATTATTCTGAAGAAGTAGGATTTAAAGGAACGGAAGTAACATCCTGTTCCCAAGATAAAGATGGACTAGTTTGGTTTGCTACGATAAATGGAGTTTACCGCTATGATAGAAAATTTGATATACCAAACAAGTCAGCTCCAAAACTTGTTCTGACAGAAATATTACTCGACTATAAGAATGTTGATTGGAAAAAATATTCTGATTCAGTAGATAAAAGAACGAACATTCCAACATCACTTATACTGCCTTATAATAAAAGACACTTAACATTTAATTTCCGCGCCTTAACGACAGACAACGTTAAGTATACATTTATTTTACTTGGGCAAGATTCAGAATGGTCACCTCTGAGTTCATTATCTGAAGCTAATTTTTCAAATATTATTCCAGGAAAATCATATGAATTCAAGGTAAAGGCGATCAATTCAAATGGTGTTTGGAGCGATGAAATTGTATCATTTAAATTTAAAATAAATTCACCATGGTGGCAAACATGGTGGTTTATTTCATTAAGTATTCTATTTGGAATTTCAAGTATATATGTTTTCATTAAATTTAGAACAAACAAACTAGCAAAGGAAAAAAAGGTGCTAGAAAAAAATGTTGCTGAAAGAACCTTTGAATTATCGGTAGCATTAAAAGAAATCAATGATAGCATTAATTACGCTAAAATAATTCAACACTCAATCCTTCCATTATCCGATGAAATACAATTGGATTTACCTGAATCGTTTGTGTATTATGAACCTAAAAATGTAGTGAGTGGTGACTTCTACTGGTTTCATAAAAAAAATAAAAAGCTATACTTTGCTGTAGCAGATTGCACTGGGCATGGTGTACCAGGAGCTTTTATGAGTATGATTGGTAGTTCATTGTTAAACGAAATATTTAATGAAAATAACAATCCAGATGCTGCTGAGATTCTTAATTTATTGCACTCTAGAGTAAGAAAGGTATTAAAACAAGATCGGAACGATGTTAAATCGCAAGACGGCATGGACATTTCGCTTGTTATTATTGATAATGAGGAAATGAAATTGAATTATGCAGGAGCAAAAAGACCTCTTTATTTATTCAGAAAAGAAGATTACGGATATCATTTTATTGAAGCTAAAGCTGATAAGCAATCGATAGGTGGACATCAAAATGAACATGATTACAAATTCGCTAACCATTTTTTTTCTATTCATAAAGGAGATAGTCTTTATATGTTCACGGATGGATATGTTGATCAATTTGGGGGAGCAAAAGAAAAAAAATTCTCTACCAAAAGATTGAGAGAAACACTAGATAGCATACAGCAATTGGAAATGGATAAACAAGCTTCGGAGTTAGCAACTGTAATAAGTGAATGGAAAGGAAGCAATGAACAAGTTGATGACATATTGATCATAGGAATTAAAATATAATTAAACCTATATATTTTGAAAACATTAAATAAAAATTCTAAAATCTTTTATCATATGAAACTAAAATTACTTACTATTTTTTTCTTGTGTTCTTTTTTAGCAGTAAATGCTAAAAACTGTAATGAGAAGGCCACTATATTTAATTTAAATACTTCTTCTAATGAGGTTATTTATGATCTCAATCTTTCTCCACTAGCCTGCACTATTACTGGTTCCATTTCATCCCAATCGAATGTAACGTGTTTTGGAGGGAATAATGGCACTGCTGAAATTAATGCATCCGGAGGAACGGGTGCACTAACCTATGACTGGACACCTGGAAACCCAATAGGAGATGGTACACCAAGTGTATCAGGATTAACAGCTGGCACATGGACTTGTACTGTAACTGATACAAACAGTTGCAGCTTTTCACAAACCGTTATTATCACTGAACCTCCTGCTATTACAGTTTCTTTTGCTTCACAAACAGATGTTTCTTGTTATGGAGGAAGTAATGGTGAAGCATCTATTTATGCTACCGGGGGAACTGGAACATTGTTGTATGACTGGACTCCTGGTTCCTTTCCAGGTGATGGAACACCTAATGTTACTGGTTTATATGCTGGTACATGGATTTGTAATATAACTGACGAAAATAACTGCAACTCACCACAACCGTTTATTATTAATGAAACCGCTCCAATAGTTATTAGTACAACTTTACAAACAAACGTTTCTTGCAATGCCGGAAATAATGGCGCCACATCCGTTTCTGTAAGTGGAGGAACTGCAGGATATTTTTACAACTGGACGCCTGGAAATCCAACCGGCGATGGCACAGAAAGCATTACTAATTTAAGCGCTGCATCATACACATGCGCAATAACGGATGGAAATGGATGTTTAGGGTCACAAACAATTATTATCACCGAACCTTCAATGCTTCTTGTTGCTGCTTCATCACAAACAGATGTTTCTTGTAACGCTGGCAATAATGGATCAGCTAGTGTAACAAGTTCGGGAGGAACGGGGTCTATTGTTTTCGATTGGAGTCCGGGAAGTCCATCCGGTGATGGATCAGCAAATGTTAGCAACTTAAGTACTGGAACTTATACCTGCACCGTTTCTGATGCAAACGCTTGCGCTGCTTCCGAAACATTTACTATAAATGAACCATCCGCTATTAGTGGATCCCAATCAATTACTCTTTGTGCCGGACAATCGATTACAGTTGGCAGTAGTACCTATTTATCTTCAGGAATATACACAGATGTATTAACGGCTTCTAATGGCTGCGATAGTTCAGTTATTACGAATTTAACTATTCTTCCAGTTGTTACGAGCGCTGGGTTTTCATCCAGTATTTCCGGAATGACGGTCGCTTTTTCTAACACTGGTATTGATGCAAGCAATTACTATTGGGACTTTGGAGACGGCTCTTCATCCACAGCAGCTAATCCAACTCACACCTATAATTACGGAGGCAATTTCAATGTCTGCCTAATTGCTTCAAATGGTTGCTCGTCCGAAACCGTTTGCCAACTCATTACGATTGTTTGCAGTGCTCCCCTTGCAAGCTTCAGCTCAAACATAAATGGCTTGTCATTAAATTTTATAAGCACTAGTTCAAATGCTGCAAATTTTAATTGGAATTTCGGAGATGGTAATTTTTCAACGAATGAAAATCCTAATTATGTTTATTATGCAGCAGGAACCTATACTGTTTGCCTAAACGTGAGCAATGCCTGCGGAACCTATTCTACCTGCGATACTGTTACTGTAAATTGTGTATCACCCATCGCAAACTACAGTTCATCCGTAAGCGGTTTAACAGCGACGTTTAATAACACCTCTTCTAATGCCGCAAGTGTTACTTGGAACTTTGGAGATAGTAATATATCTAGTTTAAACAACCCGACACATGTCTTTTCGAATCCGGGAACATATACCGTTACATTAATTGTAAGTAATGGTTGCGGAACAGATTCTATTGCACAGACGGTGATTGTGAACTGCGCATTACCGGTTGCAAATTTTATATCTTCTCAAACTGGCTTAACAGCAGAATTTGTTTCTACATCTACAAATGCTGCAACATTTCAATGGGATTTTGGTGATGGTGCAACCAGTATCTCCCCCTTTCCTCCGCCTCACATCTACCCCTCAACAGCGGCATATACGGCCTGCTTAATTGCTAGCAACGGTTGTGGATCAGATACACTTTGTAATTCGCTAAATATATGTACACCGCCTGTTGCATCCTTCAACTCCAGCTATACAGCTCTTACGGGTATTTTTACAAATACAACGCCTTCGTCTTCAGGAAATTCATATTTATGGACATTTGGTGATGGAACTGCAACAAATTTTGTCAACCCAACACATCAATTTGGTCTATCAGGCAACAACACTATTTGTTTGACCGCAACAAACAGCTGTGGTACAAACACATTTTGTTTGACAGAAACACTATTCTGTGCTCCATTTATGGATCAAGGAATTTGTATGGTAACGGTAGATACCGCCAACAATCACAACATTGTTTATTGGGATAAAACAGGATTGACGGGCGTTGATAGTTTCAGAATATACAGAGAAGTAGCAACGAGTGTATGGTCGCATATTGCCTCAGTTGCTTTCGCAGATTTAAGTGAATATCACGACAACGTAGCAGATGCTTCCGTAAGTCAATGGGCATATAAAATTGCTGTTTTAGATACTTGTGGAAATGAATTGCCACGGAGTTTATATCACTATACAATACATCTTCAAGTGTTAGGTAGTGGTAATTTACAATGGAGTCTTTATTCCATAGAAGCCACAGCAAATCCTGTTAATTTTTATCAGGTGTATCGGGACGACTTCGGAACTGGTAATTTTTTACCGATTAGTTTAACCATACCTGGGACATTTACTTCCTATACCGATATTAATTTTGCATCGTTTCCACTTGCAGATTATATGGTGCAGGTTGATTGGAATATTTCTTGTACGCCCACACGCTCTGTAATCAATACCTCACACTCCAATATTCGTCACCAATCTATATCTGTTATAGGTATTTCTGAGAATGAGGGCGCTTCAGCAGTTGCCATTTTTCCTAATCCGGCAAACGACAAGGTGATGATTGAAGTTGAAAACCTTATTGGTCAAGAGTTAAAAATCATGAATGCATTGGGAGAACTTATTTTTAACACGAAGATAAAAGATAAGAAAACGGCAGTTGATATTTCTTCTTTTTCAAATGGAATTTATTCAATTCAAATTGAAACAGAAAATGGTATGATTGTAAAAAAATTGGTAAAAAACTAAAAAGCTTACAAATTAAAAAAGGTAAACATTTAAACAAAATGAAACTGAAACTGAAATTATTTTTTGCTTTACTTACTGTTGTGACTTTTTCTGCAACTGCACAAAATTTTGCTTGGGCAAAAACGATGGTTGGAACGGGGACAACGGATGAAGGTTCACAATCGGTTGCCATTGACGCTGCAGGCAATGTATACACTACAGGACAATTCTTCGGAACAGTTGATTTTGATCCGGGCGCAAGTACCTTTAATTTGACTTCTACTGGTTTGGAAGATATTTTTATCTCGAAGCTGGATGCTTCCGGGAATTTTTTATGGGCTAAAAAAATTGGGGGAACTGGAACTGATGTTGGCTGGAGAATTGCTCTTGATGCAAGCTCAAATGTAGTTGTATCTGGTTATTTCAGATACACAGCTGATTTTGACCCGGGTTCGGCTGTTTATACTTTATCGCAAGTTGGTGCAGCTGCAAATGCTGATATTTTTGTGCTTAAACTTGATACTAACGGGAATTTTGTTTGGGTAAAACAGTTTGGTGCACCATCCGTTGACGATGATGCATATGGTTTATATATAGATAATTTAAGTAATGTATATATCACAGGTTACTTTTTAGGAACAATAGATTTTGACCCAGGAGCTGGAATAGCCAATTTAACACCTGCTGGTAGTTCGGATATCTATATTTTAAAATTGGATGCTTCAGGAAGTTTTGTGTGGGCAAAAAAAATGGGTGGAACAGTTATGGATGAAGCACGCTCAATTTATGTTGATGGTTCAGGTAATGTATTCACTGTTGGCTCTTTTAAAGGAACAACAGATTTTGACCCGAGTACAAGTACTTTAAATCTAATATCGGCAGGTAATGAAGATATTTTTATTACGAAGCTGGACGCTTCAGGAAATTTTATCTGGGCAAAATCAATCGGATCTACCGGAATAGATGTTGCATTATCTATTGCCGTTGATGCTAGCGGAAATAGTTATACCTGCGGTTATTTTAACGGTACAGTTGATTTTGACCCTGGCGTAGGAATTTCCAATCTGACATCCGCAGGTACTGAAGATATTTTTGTTTGTAAACTTGATGCCAACGGAAATTTTAGTTGGGCAAAACGAATTGGAAGTACTTCAACTGATAAAGCAGTCGCTTCCATTGTTGACGCATCCGGAAACATTCAAATAACTGGTTCTTATTCAGGAACAGTAGATTTCGATCCTGGCGCCACTACAACTAATTTCAGCTCTGCAGGTCTAACAGACATTTTCGTATGCACACTTGATGCTTCCGGGAATTTTCTTAGAGCAAAAACAATAGGTGGAACAGGAAATGACGAAGGTAACTCTATTGCAGTAACTAGTTCAGGAAGTAGTTATATTTCCGGAGAATACAGCGGAACTGTTGATTTTGATCCAAGTGCAAGTACCTTTAACTTAACTTCAGGTGGTGGTAAGGATATTTTTGTAATGAAATTTTTAGCACCTTGTAACATTACAAATACTGGTTCCCAAACGAACCTGACGTGTAATGGAATATGTACTGGATCCGCTACAATGATTCCTAGTGGCGGAACATCTCCTTACACCTACTCATGGGCACCTTCAGGTGGTTCAGCAGCAACGGCAAATTCATTATGTGCAGGAAGTTATACCTGTACCGTTACCGACAATGTCGGCTGTACTTCAACCAGAACTTATATTCTGACACAGCCGCCTGCAATAACAGTTGGTGCGTCCTTGCAATCAAACGTAATTTGTAATGGCGGAAACAATGGTGCAGCGAGTGTAAATGCAAGCGGAGGAACGGGAACATTAACTTATAATTGGACACCTGGAAATCCAACAGGAGATGGAACAGCTAGTGTTTCTGGTTTAACTGCAGGAACGTGGACCTGTACAGTAACGGATGGAAATGCATGCACTGCTACTCGCACATTTTCAATCACGCAACCACCAGCAATTGCTGTAAGCATAGCTTCACAAACAAATACAACATGCAATGGAGGTACGAATGGAGCTGCCAGTGTTACAGCTTCTGGGGGTGTAGGAATTTTGGCATACGACTGGATGCCAGGAAACCCAACGGGAGATGGCACCAATAGCATTTCAGGGATATTCGCCAATACTTGGACCTGCAATGTAAGCGATGAAAATGGTTGTACGGCTTCACAAGCAATCACAATTACTCAGCCACCTGCAATTAGCGTTCTTACTTCATCTATCTCTCCCCCATCTTGCAATGGTGGAAATAATGGATCCGCTTCCGTATCTGCATCTGGAGGAACAGGAAGTTTATCATACAACTGGACACCAGGAAACCCAACGGGTGATGGAACAACTAGTGTTTCAGGTCTAACTGCAGGATCTTGGACCTGCACTGCAACAGACGGAAGTGGGTGTACAGGAGCAAGAACAATAAATCTAACACAACCAACTGCAATTTCAGTTGCTGCTGTTTCCCAAACAAATGTTTCTTGTAACGGAAGTAGTAATGGATCAGCAAGTGCTTCTGCTTCCGGAGGTACGGGTACATTATCTTTCAACTGGACGCCATATGGAGGAACTGCTTCAACGGCAACCGGACTAACTGCAGGAACTTATACCTGTACCGTTACCGATGCAAATCTGTGTTCAGCATCCAGAACATTTATAATCACACAACCAACAGCTATTGTTGTGAATGCCGTTTCACAAACAAACGTTTCCTGCAATGCCGGAAATAATGGAGCTGCAACGATATCCGCTTCTGGAGGAACAGGTGCATATACATACAATTGGACGCCATTCGGAGGAACGGGAATAACGGCTTCAGCTTTAATTGCAGGAACATATACCTGTACGGTTACCGATGCAAATGCATGTTCGGCGATTAGAACATTTACGATCACACAACCAACAGCGATTGTTGTAAATGCAGTTTCTCAAACAAACGTTTCCTGCAATGCAGGAAATAATGGCGCTGCAACCATAGCTGCCTCAGGCGGAACAGGGTCATTCACCTATAATTGGACGCCAGGAAATCCTACAGGCGATGGAACAGCAAGTGTTACTGGATTAACTGCCGGTTCATGGACCTGCACGGTTACGGATGCAAATGCATGTTCTGCTTCACGCATTATTACAATCACTCAACCTACTCCTATTGCTGTTGTTGCTTTTTCCCAAACAAATGTTTCTTGTAATGCAGGAAATAATGGCGCTGCAACGATATCAGCTTCTGGAGGAACAGGCGCACTCACTTATAATTGGACTCCAGGAAATCCAACGGGAGATGGAACAGCAAGTGTTTCGGGACTAAGTGCTGGATCGTGGACCTGCACGGTAACGGATGCAAATGCATGTTCGGCTTTAAGCATTATTAATATCACAGAACCTGCTGCTATCTCCGTTGCTGCTGTTTCCCAAACAAATGTTTCGTGTAACGGAGGAAGCAATGGATCAGCTACTGCATCTGCTGCTGGAGGAACGGGTACTTTATCTTTCAATTGGACGCCATATGGAGGAACAGCATCAACGGCATCGGGATTAACTGCAGGAACTTATACCTGCACCGTTACCGATGCAAATGCTTGTTTGGCGAGTAGAACATTTACGATCACAGAACCAACTGCAATTTCAGTTCTGTCTGCATCTCAAACAAATGTTTCCTGCAATGCCGGGAACAATGGCGCGGCAACGATAGCAGCTTCTGGCGGAACAGGTGCTTACACATACAACTGGACGCCATTCGGAGGAACGGGGATTTCAGCTGCAGGTTTAATTGCAGGAACATACACCTGCTCAGTTACGGATGCAAATCTTTGTTCATCATCACTTACCTTTTCTATAACAGAGCCGACAGCAATTTCTGTAACGATTGTTTCTCAAACAAACGTTTCCTGCAATGCAGGAAATAATGGTGCTGCAACGATATCTGCTGTTGGAGGAACAGGTGCATTTACTTACAATTGGACACCAGGAAATCCTACAGGAGATGGAACAGCAAGTGTTTCTGAACTAAGTGCAGGATCTTTTACCTGCACGGTGACAGATGAAAATGGATGTTCGGCATTCCGAATTATTACAATCACAGAACCTACTCCTATTTCTGTTGGAGTTTCTTCTCAAACAAATGTTTCTTGTAACGGAGGAAGTAATGGTTCAGCTTCGGTATTCGCTTCAGGTGGTACTGGTAGTATTTCCTTCAACTGGCTTCCCTTTGGAGGCACTTCAGCATTCGCAACGGGATTATCCGCAGGAACTTATTCTTGTAATATTTCGGATGCAAATGGCTGTTCAGCAATTCAACTGTTTACTATTTTAGAACCAACAGCAATTTTAGTTGCTCCCGTTTCCCAAACCAATATCTCTTGTAATGGAGGCAATAACGGAGCTGCAGCGGTTTCTGCTTCGGGAGGAACAGGTGTTTTATTATTTAATTGGTCTCCTTCTGGCGGTTCTGCCCCAGCAATTACAGGGCTTACGGCCAATACTTATACCTGTTCTGTTTCTGATGAGAATGGATGTAGCGCAACACAAACTTTTATTATTACTGAACCTTCTCAAATAATAGTTTCTTCTTCTTCACAAAATAATGTATCGTGTAATGGAGGGAGCAATGGTGATGCGAGTGCAAGTGCAATAGGTGGCACAGGATTGCTCAGCTACAGCTGGACTCCCTTTGGAGGTTCAACATCTTCCGCAACAGGATTAAGTGCTGGAATTTATACTGTTACAGCCACGGATGAAAATGGTTGTAGCTCCTCACTCCAATTCAACATTTCAGAACCCACGGCAATCATTGTAAACACTGTTTCGCAAACAAATAATTTGTGTAATGGTGGGAATAATGGTAATGCTTCTATTTCGGTAATTGGAGGAATTGCAGGATATACTTACGATTGGACGCCAGGTAATCCTACTGGTGATGCAAGCAATTCTATCAGTAATTTAACAGCAGGAAATTGGAATTGCTCGATAACAGATGCGAATGGATGTGTTACCAACCATACCGTTTCAATTACAGAACCTGCAGCAATAATTATAAATCAATCTAACATTATTTGTGCGGGTGCTTCTATTAATGTAGGGGTAAATACATATTCCATCTCAGGAGTTTACACCGATGTATTAACTGCAGTGAATGGTTGCGATAGTACTGTAATTACTAATTTAACAGTGAATACAGCAATATCAACGTCACAAATCATTGTTCGTTGCGCAGGTGAATCAATTACAGTTGGAGTAAATACGTATTCAACTTCAGGAGTTTACACCGATATTTTAACAGCAACGAATGGTTGCGATAGCACTGTAACAACGAATTTAACTGTGAATCCTGCTATTTCAGGATCTCAAACAATTGTTCGCTGTGCAGGTGAATCCATTACGGTTGGATTAAATACCTATTCCATCTCAGGAGTTTACACCGATGTATTAACTGCAGCGAATGGGTGCGATAGTACCGTAACAACTAATTTAACGGTGAAACCTTCCATAAACATTGCTACAACTCTTTCAGGAACAACAATCACTGCAATAGCAAATCCAGCAAGTTATCAATGGATAGATTGCAATAATAGTAATCTGATAATTGCTGGTGCAACAAATCAATCTTTTGTTTCAACAATGAATGGTAGTTATGCAGTTATTGTTTCACAAAATGGTTGCAGTGATACGAGTGCATGCGTGAGCATTACAAATACAGGAATAAATGGATCAATTCAGAACAATGAATTATTAATTTATCCAAATCCGGCCAACGAAAAAGTAATAATCGAACTTGGAAATTTGAGTGGAGAATATTTAAAAATCATGAATGCTATTGGTCAGGTTGTTTATGATGCTGAAATAAAAAATACAAAAATAGAAATCGATCTTTCTGATTTTGCGAACGGAATATATACAATTCAGGTACAAACAGCAAAGGGTATCGTTCTAAAAAAATTGGTAAAGAATTAATTTCTGATTATATAAACGAATTGATTTCTAGTTAAAGTTGTAAAAATAAATAGTTATTTTATCGAAAAAAAAATGAAAAATATAATTATAGAAAAAAAATCAAAACTAGGAATATTCGTGTTACTCCTATTTATTTTACAAAACAATTTGGTTGTAAATGCAGCAACTACGTTTCAAAAAACATATGGCGGCGCTAGCGATGAATACGGCTATGCAACCGAACAATTAAGTGATGGAGGATATATTATGTGTGGAAGAACAATCAGTTTCGGAGTTGGCGGATACGACAATTATTTGATTCGATTGAATGCCAATGGAGATACCTTATGGACAAAAACATATGGCAATACAGGTTACGATGAAGCACAATCTATCAAACAAACAAGTGACGGCGGGTTTATTATGGTTGGCCAAACGGCAACTGTAGATTATGCTGGCGATGTGTACCTCGTAAAAACGGATGCGAATGGTGTACTGGTTTGGTCGACCGCTTTTGGCTCAGCTGCTAAATCCGATTTCGGTTATTCTGTTCGACAAACCTCTGACGGTGGATATATTATTGCTGGACTAACAAATAGCACAGGTGCTGGACTTAGGGATGTTTTACTATTAAAAACAAATTCGACAGGTGTTTTACAATGGTCAAAAACCTATGGCGGCGCGGCTGACGACGAAGCCAGGTCTGTTGAAGAAACAGCAGATGGAGGATTTATAGTATCCGGATTTACGCAAAGCTATGGTTCTGGCTACCAAATGTATCTTATCAAAACAAATTCAACTGGAAATGTTACATGGTCGAAAACCTTTGGTGGTGGTGGCTTTGAACTAGGCTATTCAGTAAAACAAACTTCAGATGGCGGGTATGTTCTATTAGGATATTCCGATTCCTATGGCTCAGGACTTTATGATGTTTTGCTTTTAAAACTATCTGCAACAGGGAGTATTACCTGGAGCAAAACGTATGGGGGGTCTGCTGACGATTATGGATTATGTATACATATTACTTCCGATGGTGGATATATCATTTCCGGTAAAACATCGAGTTATGGTGCCGGTGGAGGTGATTATTATTTAATTAAAACAGATGTGAATGGTGTACACCAATGGTCGAAAGCATATGGCGGAACAGCAATTGATCAAGCGGGAAATGTTCGACAAACTGCGGATGGTGGCTATATACTTACGGGCTATACAATGAGTTTTGGCGCAGGTATAAGAGAGGCCTATCTTGTAAAAACAGATGCAACCGGTGCATCAGGATGTAATGAATTTACTGCTACTACTCTAACAACTTCAGCTACTGTAGCAAACAGTACAGGTGCCACAGAAGGTCTTGGTCTAAGTGCCGTAAGCCCCGTTACGGCAACAAGAAGAGTAAAGCCTGTTGTCACTACTTCATGTTCTTCAAGTGCTTGTTCTTTAACAATTGCTTCCTTTGCACAAACAAATATTACTTGCAATGGAAGTACAAATGGAACTGCTTCCATTTCAACTGCAGGTGGTGTTGGTACCTTAACTTACAACTGGACGCCTGGAAATCCTATAGGAGATGGAACTGCAAGTGTTACAAATTTAAGCGCTGGAAGTTATAATTGCACAATTACAGATGCAAACGGTTGCACGGCATCACAATCAATTACAATCACGCAACCTACTGTACTTGCTGCCACTCTATCCTCACAAACAAACGTAAGTTGTTTTGCAGGAACAAATGGGGCTGCAAGTATTTTAGTAAGTGGTGGAACAACTGCATATAGTTATAACTGGACGCCGGGAAATCCAACAGGAGATGGAACAGCAAATGTTACCGGATTAACTGCAGGTACATGGACCTGCTCTATCACGGATGCAAATGGTTGCACGGCATCACAAACAGTTACAATCACTCAACCGAATGCACTTGTTTCAACTATATCATCACAAACAAACGTAAGTTGTTTTGCAGGAACAAATGGGGCTGCAAGTATTTTAGTAAGTGGTGGAACAACTGCATATAGCTACAACTGGACTCCGGGAAATCCAACAGGAGATGGAACAGCAAATGTTACCGGATTAACTGCAGGTACATGGACCTGCTCTATCACGGATGTAAATGGTTGCATAGCATCACAAACAGTTACAATCACTCAAGCTGCTGCAATAAATAACTCACAAAATATTTCTATTTGTGCCGGACAAACATTTGCAATTGGAACAAATAGCTATTCAACTTCAGGAATTTATACGAATGTGTTATCAGCAATAAATGGATGCGACAGCACTGTAACAACAAACCTAACTGTAAATCCTGTAATAGATTTAACAACTACTACATCTGGAAATTCAATCACTGCAAATACAAGTCCAGCAGACTACCAATGGATTGATTGTAATAATGGAAACAGTATACTTGTTGGAGCGATTTCACAAGTATATACTTCAACATCGAATGGAAATTATGCTGTAATTATTAGTCAAAATGGATGCAGTGACACTACTGCATGTGTAACTATTACAACTACCGGTATTGTATTAAAACCAAACAATGAAGACATTCAGATTTTTCCTAATCCAACAACGTCAACAATAACGTTAAAAGGACTTTCATCTGATGGCAATATTATTATCATGAATGCATTGGGACAAAGGATATTTTCTACAACAGTCAATCAAAAGGATGTAGAAAAAATCATTGATCTTTCTGATTTTAAAAACGGGATGTATTATATACAAATAGAGAATAAAGATAAAAGTATATCAAGAAAAGTAATAAAGGAATAAATTGGTGTATCAATAAATTCTATGATAAACATAATTTTCAACTTTTATTGAACGTTATGTTTATCATAGATTAAAAAAATTATTTTAACAATTCACCCAATGCGCTGTCGAAGATCTTTTTAGCAGCGGCAACAGTACCAAATGATTCGTCATCAACAATCATTTCGTTTCCTTTCACATCACCAAGATATTCAAATTCAGCACGGGAAGCCATCATCAGGTCGATAAATTTATCTTCATCCGATTTTTTAACCGAAACAATAACCCGGCTCTGAGCTTCCCCAAATAAAAATGCATCTTTACGGATTTCGGAATCAAAACTAATATCGAAGCCCAAACCATTTGTCATAGCACTTTCTAGTAAGGTAATAAATAATCCACCATCGGCACAATCGTGAGCAGATTGAACAACGCGTTCTTTAATGATTGTCTTTACAGCCTTTTGAACTTCGTATTCTTCATCTAAATTAAAGAACGGAGCAGGGGTATTTTTCACATTGTGAAAAGAATATAAATATTCAGAAGAATTGATACAATTTTTAGAACTTCCGATTAGGTAAATAGAATCACCTTCATTTTTAAAATTCAAGGTCATACGGTTCGCCTTATCTTTCATCACACCTAACATTCCGATTGTAGGTGTAGGAAAAACAGGCCCTTCATAAGAAGATTGATTGTAAAAACTTACATTTCCTCCGGTAACAGGAGTTTCAAACTTAATACACGCGCTTCCCATTCCTTTAATAACATTCACAAATTGCCAGTATACTTCAGGATTATAAGGATTTCCAAAATTAAGACAATTGGTAATTGCTGAAGGCTCAGCACCACTGCAAACGATATTACGTGCCGCTTCGGAAACAGCAATTGCACATCCAACTTCGGGATCGGCATTGACATAACGTGCATTACAATCTACTTTCAGAGCAATTGCCTTTTTTGTACCTTTAATATTCACGATTGCAGCGTCAGAAGGCGCGTTTGTACTCATGTTTGCAGTACCAACCATTGAATCGTATTGATTATACACCCATTGTTTAGAAGCGATATTGGGATGAGCTATCAAAAAATCTGCTACCGCTTTCAGATCTTTCGGAACCTCAACTGAATCGATGTTAAACTTTTGAGCTTCTTTAAAATAAGCAGGCTCTTTGTAATCTCTGTGATATACAGGGGCACCGCCACCTAAAACAAGATCGAAAGCAGGAACATCAGCAACCAATTCATCACCAACATAAAACTTAATACGTTTTGTGTCTGTAACTTGTCCGATCAACGCACAATTTAAATCCCATTTAGCAAATACTTTTTCAACATCTTTTTCTCTACCTTTTTTAACAACGATCAACATTCGTTCCTGAGATTCGGAAAGAAGAATTTCGAATGGTTGCATATTTGCCTGACGAGTAGGGACTCTGTCCAACCAAATATCCATTCCATGTTCGCCTTTTGCAGACATTTCAGAGGTTGAACAAGTGATACCAGCGGCACCCATATCCTGCATACCAATAACGGCACCTGTTTTTATTACTTCTAATGTTGCTTCCAAAAGTAATTTTTCCTGAAAAGGATCACCTACCTGAACAGCTGGCAGATCTTTAGCTGAATCTTCTGTAATATCCGCTGATGCGAATGTTGCTCCGTGAATACCATCTTTTCCGGTTGCTGATCCAACAATAAAAACAGGATTACCAACACCATAAGAAGTTGCAGAAACCGTTTCACCAGCTTTTACGATACCCGCACTCATCGCATTCACCAATGGATTCACATTGTAGCAGTCGTCAAAAAACACTTCACCACCAACACAAGGAATACCAAAAGCATTACCATAATCTCCAATTCCTTTTACAACACCCTTTACAAGCCATTTTGTTTTTTCCAATTTAATATCACCAAATCGAAGTGAATTAAGTTGTGCGATCGGGCGGGCACCCATTGTAAAAATATCACGATTGATCCCACCAACGCCAGTAGCAGCGCCTTGATAAGGCTCCAGAGCACTTGGATGGTTATGAGATTCAATTTTGAAAGCGCAACCTAAACCATCACCAATATCAACCAATCCCGCATTTTCTTCACCCGCTTCAGCAAGGATATAAGGTCCTTTTTTAGGAAGTTTCTTCAGCCAAACGATTGAATTTTTATACGAACAGTGCTCACTCCACATGACCGAAAAGATACTTAGTTCGGTGAAATTGGGAACGCGTCCAAGGATCGTAATGATTTTTTCATATTCATCCTGTAATAAACCTAATTTTTTTGCTGTTTCAACGGTAGTTAATTGATCTTGTGTTGTAGTTGACATATATTTTATTAATTATTATTTAGTATTAAGCTAATCCGTTTAATATTCGAGCAGTAAACATCCTTTTTGAGGAGTTCAAATTTACATAAAACCACCCTATAGCTCAGAATAATTTATTTGGAGTTTTCAACAGTTTTTGAATTAGTATATTTGGAAAAAAAATGACTGATAAAAGTAGACTTTGTTTATCATTCTGATTTTTACGAATTACTCGTTTTTATTTTAAAAACAGTATAATCAAAAGGTTCAATAGGAAAAAAAGTTGGAAATAGTACTAACCATAACATACGCAGCAATTTTCATCTTTTTAATCCATAAGATGCGCTTTTTCAACGCGGATGGAATTTCCAAACGCAGTTTTATCATACTATTTATTTTGAAACTATTTTTCGGATTTGCCCTATGGGCAATTTATACGTTTTATTATACGGAAAGAGTAACAGCTGACATATACAAATATTTTGATGATAGCAAATTCATTTTTGATTGTTTAAAAACTAATCCGGCAGACTATTTTAAAATGCTATTCGGAATCAAAAACAATACGCACGCTTTTGATCACTATTATTCACAAATGAATTTTTGGGCTCAAAAATCGGGTACTAGTATTTATAACGACAGCCACACCATCATTCGCTTCAATGCCTTAGTAAGATTATTTTCTTTCGGCTATTACAATGTTCATACGGTAGTTATTTGTTTTCTTTCTTTGATTGGACTAACAGCTATTTATAAAACATTTGTTATCGAATTGCAAGATAAAAAGCAGGAATTACTTTTTGCTGTATTTCTTCTACCATCAGTTCTATTTTGGGGATCTGGGGTTTTAAAAGAAGGTTTGATCCTATTTGCGCTTGGATTGTTCATCTATTATTCTAACAAATTATTCCGGATGCAAGCGCTTATTTTATTTTTAGGAGCAGCATTTTTACTAGCATTATCAAAGTTTTATATATGGGTTGCTGTATTACCAAGCATTGCTTTGTTAATTTGGTCTAACATAACACGTTCGAAAAATAGCTTTCTGAACTATTTTGTGATTATTGTAATTATAGGAACAATAGGATTAAAAATAGATTCATTTTCAGCGATCCCCAACCCGCTAGTATCGCTTTCACAAAAACAGACCGAATTTATAAAATTATCAAAAGGAGAATTACGCGATGCTAATAATAATTCGATTCCACCGGCAAACAGTGTGATCACAATAAATAAGCTTGAGCCCACCTTCTATTCATTCCTCAAAAATAGTCCACAAGCAATTTTAAACACTACACTTCGACCATATTTATGGGAAGTTCGATCACCAATGATGTTTCTTGCAGCAACAGAGTCCATGCTACTGCTTATATTGCTAGTATTGATACTCTTTTTTATACAACCATTAAAAAACATTCAATGGAAATATGTTTTATTTTGTCTTTCATTTGTATGCCTTCAAAATCTGATTGTTGGAGAAACAACCCCGATTCTGGGAGCAATTGCACGTTACAGAATGGTCGCATTGCCATTTTTTATAATAGCCCTCATTTTCATTTATGACAAAGAAAAATTATTAAAAAAAATGACTTTTTTAAAAAAAATACTGAATTAATAATTTAGTTTAAATTTGTTCATTCACACTAAAAAAGCCGTTATGAATTTTAAAAGTTTATTCCGAAAAAAATCGGTACATGATATATTAAAACAAGTGGCAAAAGATGAAGAAGAAGGCGGACACTCATTAGGCAAACACCTAGGCGTAAGAGATTTGGCAGCTTTTGGTATTGCCGCAATTATTGGAGCAGGAATATTCAGTACGATAGGAAAAGCAAGTTCAGATGGCGGTCCAGCTGTCATCTTTTTATTTTTATTTACTGCAATAGCATGTGGCTTTGCTGCCTTCGCTTATGCCGAATTTGCATCAATGGTTCCTGTATCGGGCAGTGCCTATACCTATTCATACGTTGCCTTTGGAGAATTAATTGCTTGGATAATTGGTTGGGCATTAATCATGGAATATGGGATTGGAAATATTACAGTTGCAATCTCTTGGAGTGATTATTTTACAGGCTTATTAAACAGCGGTGGAATACACCTGCCACAATGGGTTCAAATGGATTACCTGACGGCTTCAAAAGGCTACGAAGATGCGCTTGCACTGATGCAAAGTGGAAAAACATTTGAAAATCTAAGTAGCGCGACACAAGCTGCTCACATTGCATGGACAACAGCGCCAACCATTGGACCATTTCATTTTATTGCTGATTTACCCGCATTAATGATCATCATTTTTATTACTTGGTTGGTATATCGCGGAATGAAGGAATCGCGGAATGCAAGCAATTTAATGGTTATAATAAAACTTTGCATCATTTTATTAGTCATTGCTGTTGGAGTATTTTATGTAGACACAAATAACTGGAATCCATTTGCTCCAAATGGATTAGGCGGAATTCTTAAAGGGGTATCTGCCGTATTTTTCGCATACATCGGTTTTGATGCCATCTCTACAACTGCTGAGGAATGTAAAAACCCTCAACGAGATTTACCAAGAGGTATGATGTGGGCAATCATTATTTGTACTGTTCTTTACATTATTATTGCATTGGTACTTACCGGAATGGTGAATTATTCAGAACTTAATGTGGGTGACCCGCTAGCATTTGTGTTCGAAAAATTAAATTTAAAATGGATGTCCGGAATTATTGCAGTAAGTGCTGTTGTTGCAATGGCAAGTGTTTTATTGGTATTTCAGATGGGGCAACCTCGCATTTGGATGAGCATGAGTCGTGACGGTTTGCTGCCTAAAAGATTTTCCAAAATTCATCCTAAATACAAAACACCTTCCTTTGCAACAATTGTTGTAGGTTTTGTTGTTGCTGTTCCGGCACTTTTCATGAATCTTACTATGGTAACAGATCTGTGTAGTATAGGAACCTTATTCGCCTTTGTATTAGTATGCGCTGGAGTTTTGGTTTTGCAAAATAAAAAAGACATTCCTAGAGGTAAATTCAAAACACCTTATATAAATGGTAAATTTATTATGCCTGTATTAGTAATTTCGGCAGCAGTGCTTTCTTTTACATTCAACAAAGAAGCAACGATGGCGTTTCTATTGAACAAAAAACAAATGAACGATGCAACCACAATTGTAACTTCATTAAACAAAGAGCAAATCGACAATACCAAAGAACATTTATTGAAAACAGACAGCTCTTCGTTTATAGCCAATAACAGTGATATCGAAACATACATGAGCAGTTTAGATAATACGCACTATGCTTATTTGATTCAAAGTTTACCAATTAGTGATGAAATTAAATTTGAATCTGGATTCAGTTTATTTAAACACAAAATACCAATGTGGATTTTTATTGTTATTTCACTTGGTTTAGTTGTTTGGTCTTATAAAGAAAATCTATCTTTAATCCCCTTATTAGGATTAAGTAGCTGTTTATATATGATGGCCGAATTAGGACTTTCGAACTGGATTGGATTTGGAATATGGTTACTGGTTGGATTACTGATCTATTTTGGATACAGCAGAAAAAATAGTAAATTAAACAAGCCAATCCGTTAGAATTTATTTAATATATTAAAAAAGCAGTGGCATTTTGTCACTGCTTTTTTGTTGAATGAACATTCATCTAAATCGTATATTTGTAATACAACCATTGAACAGAAAGATTTATATCAAAGCCGAATAGGAAGCGCATACGAACAAACAAATAAAATAGTGATCTAATGAAAAATAAAATAGCATTTATTACTGGAGCAACATCTGGAATTGGCAAAGCATCAGCTGAATTGTTCGCTAAAAACGGATACAATGTAATTATTACAGGAAGAAGAAAAGATCGACTTGAGGAACTTTCCAATCACCTCACTTCTACTTATAAAATTGATGTCCTTCCATTAAACTTTGATGTCCGAATTTTAAAAGAAGTTGAAGCGGCAATCAAATTTATCCCGGATAACTGGAAAAACATCCATGTGCTTTTAAATAACGCAGGGTTAGCTGCAGGTTTGGGAACTATTCAGGAGGGTGTTATGGATGATTGGGAACGAATGATCGATACAAATATGAAAGGATTGTTATACATTACACGGAACATCGCACCATTAATGATTGCAAATGGACACGGACACATCATTAATATTGGATCAATTGCAGGAAAAGAAGTGTATGCAAACGGAAATGTATATTGTGCCACTAAACATGCGGTTGATGCTTTGAACAAAGGAATGCGCATTGATCTACTTCCTCACAACATAAAAGTAACAGCCATAAATCCGGGAATGGTTGAAACCGAATTTTCTGTTGTACGTTTTAATGGTGATGAAGAACGTGCCAAAAATGTATACAAAGGATTACAACCTTTATTACCTGAAGACATTGCAGAAACTGTTTTATGGGTAGCATCTCGACCTGCACATGTTAACATCAATGACATCATAATTATGCCTTCCGTCCAAGCAAATTCTACAACTGCTATTCGTAAATGAAAAAAATAATTTTCTATTTCTTTTTTGCCTTGCTTTATTCATGCTCTTCTAAACAGCAAGTTGATCTAATCGTATTCAATGCAATTGTATACACAGTAGACTCCTCTTTCTCAACTGCACAATGCTTTGCAATAAATGAAGGTAAATTTATTGCTATTGGAACAAACGATGAAATACAGAATAAATACGAAGCAAAGGAAATAATTGATGCGAAAGAAAAAGCCGTTTACCCAGGTTTCATTGATTCACATTGCCATTTTTTTGGCTATGGTGAAGGTTTACAAACGGTTAATCTGGTAGGAACAAAATCATTTGAAGAAGTAATTCAACGCGTTATCGAATATTCAAAAAAAAAAAAATCAGAATGGATCATTGGCCGTGGCTGGGATCAAAACGATTGGACAGTAAAAGAATATCCTACAAGATATGAATTAGAAAAATTATTTCCGAATACACCCGTTTTCCTTGAACGGATTGATGGTCATGCTGCAATTGCAAATGGTTGCGCATTAAAAAAAGCAAAAATTAGCATTCATACGAAAATTTCCGGAGGTCAAATTGATTTTGCATTAATCACAAAAGAAGAAGGAGAAAAATACAATTGGCTAAAATTTGAAGCTGGTGGTGAATCTAAACCAATAAACTATCCTTTATTCATTCCGAGTGGCATACTGATAGACAATGCCGTTGATCTTATAAAAAAAGAAATCCCTAAACCATCTAAAGAATCAATCAAAAACGCATTACTTGCTGCACAAACAAATTGTTTTGCTCTGGGTATTACAACAGTTGATGATGCAGGATTAGAAAAAATAATTATTGACAATATCAATGAACTACAAAATAAGGGAGAACTCAAAATGCGTGTTTACGCAATGTTATCTGACAATAAAGAAAATTTAGATCACTACCTTAAAGCTGGTCCATTCAAAACGGAAAGGTTAAATGTTCGTTCATTTAAATTTTATGCTGATGGCTCATTAGGATCCCGTGGGGCTTGTTTACTTCATCCGTATTCCGACAAAACGGAACAGCAAGGATTTTTATTGAACACACCCGGGCACTTCGACAGTGCTGCAGCATTATTGTATAGTAAAGGTTTTCAAATGAATACGCATTGTATCGGTGATTCTGCTTCCAGATTAATTTCCGAAATCTATTTAAAAAATCTTATATCAAAGAGCATTGCCGGCCCGGCACCTCTCAGTTTCAGATGGCGTATTGAACATGCTCAAGTTATTAATGCAGCTGATTTAAAATTTTATTCTGCTATCATCCCATCTGTTCAGCCAACACATGCTACATCGGATATGTATTGGGCTGAAGAAAGACTTGGAAAAGAGAGATTACAGTATGCTTATGCCTATAATGATCTTTTAAAAGCAGCAGGAATGATTGCATTAGGTACCGACTTTCCTGTAGAAAACATCAATCCGCTTTTTACTTTTTATGCAGCTGTTGCCAGAAAAGATATAAATGGATACCCGGCTATTGGATTTCAATTGAAAAACGCCTTGTCCAGAGAAAACACTTTACGCGGTATGACAATCTGGGGAGCTTATGCTAATTTTGAAGAGAAAGAAAAAGGCAGTATTGAAATCGGAAAATTTGCAGATTTTGTTATTTTAGAAAACGATATTATGAAATGTAAAATAAATAAAGTGCCCAATACGAAAGTAGTTTACACTTTTGTAAATGGTGAAAGAGTTTATTCAAATAACTAATTTCAGTTTCGAATTCCAACATAAAAAATGAAGGCATTGCATCAGATAAGAAGTATTTATAAAAAAGAATTGAAAGACAAGGTGTTTAGGCTTCTTTTGATCTTCATACTTTTACCTGCATTTTCATTTTCTAATGATGGAGTTCCCTTTCGAAAAGGCAAGGTAAAACATCGTCTAAGTATTGGTGTAATAAAATCATTTTACCAGAACCATCCTGAACACACAATAAATACAAAAGGAAAATTAGGTTTTTCAGCATCGTATCAATCAGAAATTGCAATGGGAGGGAAATCTAATTTTTTGATTGGTTTAGAGTACCAAAGCACTGGACTACTTTTCAACGGATACTATAAAAAGCCCGGCTACACCTATCTGTTCGACAGATCCTACTCCTATCTTCATGAAATCAGATTCCAAGAAGTACAACTTCCTATTTCTATAAAAATCACTTTAAATTCAGAAAAAGAACATTCTTATTCCCCCTATTTTATTGGGGGTGTTGGCGCACGATACATCTTCAGCTCCTATAGCATCATTTCTAGCGACTCAACAGGAAGAACAGTGTATGACGCAAAAGACAATATCGATTTTGAAAACCAGCGACTGATGAAAGGATTGAACGCATATTTTCATGCTGGCTTAGGTCTCCAATACAATGTCAAAAATTCAACTCGGGCTGTCTATTTTGAATTAAAATATAAATATGGTATTTCTAGATTTCATTATGATGGTAATGAACAATCAAACGATTTAAATATCAGAGATGGACATTTTATTTTTATAGTCGGTTGCAGGTTATAATCAATGCATTTATTGTTTTTTCTTTACGACTGGCTTAAAAGCCGATTCATAAAGCCATATCCAATCTTTTGCACTAACCTTGCGCATTAGTTCACCAAACAATTTAAAAGGAATATGTTCTGGCTTTTTAAAGCGGATACAACTTTTCCCCATGTCTAATTTTACATCGGTATGTTTAGCGTATTCTGATAAAAACCATTTCAATAATTTGGGATCAGCATAAATTCCCATATGATAAAAGGCAATGAAGTTTTTTTGACTTGCAATGCCAGCAAATGGTAAGGGAAGAGTTTGATCGCAATGATAACCATCAGGATAAACTGAATGCGGAATAACATAACCAACCATCCCATAATTTATACATTCATGAAAATCTTTCGGAAGATTTTGTAAAATTTCTTTTCTTAATTTCTTAAAGGCTTCAACCCTTGCTTCGGGTAATTCAGCGATATATTGATTAACAGTAGTTGCTTTAGATTGCATACAATAAAATATGACGAATGATTTTTAAATAAATTCTTGTAAAATGCATTCAAAAATAGATAAAAATTGAACTATTTCAGTCTATTACTAAATGAAAAAAACCCATTGCATTTCTGCAATGGGTCATACTTAATTAGACAAATCTCTAAACTAAATCTAATTATTAAAAATTGCCTTGGGCAATGTCATTCTATTCATGATTTGTTGTTAAATATTTTCTGCAACAAGAATAAAATCTATAACAATCAACACTAACTCGAATTGGCAGAAGAAGTGGTGGTTTAGCCTTGCTTACATTCTTACAACAAATCTTCTAAAACACTTACTAATAAAGAAAACAAAAAAGCGTTTCATTAAATTCAAACTAAAAAGCTCTTTCAGACTGCAAAATTACTCTTTTTTTGATTAAAAACAAATGTTTATCGTTATATTAAAAATAAATATCGATAATATATATTCTTTTAGAGATAAAACACAATTTGAAAGATAGGTATCTGACTGACAAAACGTTGAATGATTCGCAATATTCGCTTGAAGCAACATCTTAAAATCAAAACTTTAACATTCAAAAAAATAAATTAAAGGATAAAGAAATATCGTAGCTTTTCAATTGGTATAAAGATTCATACTAAAAAAATCTTATTTAAATGATCGTTGTAATTTCTCGAACGCAAGCGTTGTTTCTAATTTCATTCTTGCTATAATCTCCTTACAAGGAAGAATATCATTAATCAGTTCAACACTTTGTCCGGCACACCACAATGTCTGATAATTACCTGGCTTAACAGATTGCTCCAACTTTTTCATCCCACTTAGTTGGACCCACATTTTGAAATATTTTTTTGTTGTGGAATTATTCGACAACAAACGCTCTATCCAATTTTGTTTATAGCCGATCTTTTTAGCAAAGGGAGTATTTATTATAGTACAAGGAGTACCCGAAATTTTTTCAGTAAGAACAATGTCAGACATTTCGGAATTAACAATTGCATTTTTATATGCATCACTTACCCCTGCTTGGGTACTTGCAATAAATCGGGTTCCAATTGAAACACCTGCAGCACCTAACGACAACATCGATAAAATACCGGCGCCGTCAGCAATACCGCCTGCAGCAATTACAGGAATGTCAGGAAAATTATTTATTAAAGCAGGAACTAAAATTTGTAAGGGATTGGGCCCGGCATGACCACCAGCGCCTTGTCCAACAGCTATAAAACCATCACATCCAACTTCTGCACATTTCTTTGCATGTTCTAAATTAGTGACATCACAAAAAACTTTCGCTCCATAAGAATGCGCCTGTTCAATAACTTGTTGGGGATTACCCAAAGAGGTAATATAAAATGGAACCTTTTTATCTACACAAATTTTTAAATGCTTTTCATACAAAGGATTTGTTTTTTGTACAATCAGATTCACACCATACGTTCCATTCACAGAAAGTTCAGCTTTATCAGTATTCAATCTATCCAGCATCAACTCTAACTCATTGCCATTTCTATAATTTAAAGTAGGAAATGCAGCGGCTATTCCACTTTTCATTCCTTCAAAAATCATTTCTCTATTACTCACTAAAAACATTGGAGCCATGATCATTGGAAAATCGATCGATAAAGTTTGTGTGAGTTTAGTTTTCATTTGGAGTCAATTTTATTGGTGATTTTCGGTAAAATATTTTATTTTTGGTAAGGTAAAAGTACTAAATTCAGAAGGAACAAAATAAATAGAAAAAACTATTCCATGACAATAACTCGGGTATTCGACATTCTTCCTCAACTTCAAGAGAAACATAACAAAGCGAATGCTTTGGCAGCAAAAGAAAACGGGCAATGGGTAACCTATTCAACAAAAGATTTCACAGACAGTGTGAACAATCTGAGTTATGGCCTCCTTAATTTAGGGATTGAACGAGAAGATAAAATTGCTATCATCGCAAACAACCGACCAGAATGGAATTTTGCTGACTTCGCAATTCAACAATCTGGTGCCGTTAGTGTTCCTATATACCCTACAATAAGTGAAGGTGATCTGAAATTCATTATTTGCGATGCTAAAATTAAATACATTTTTGTTTCATCAAAAGATATCTATGCAAAAGTTAAAAAAGCTATTGAAGGAACTACAAGCGTAAAAGAAATTTTCACTTTTGATAAAATTGATGGCGCCAAAAATTGGACTGAATTAGTAGAAATGGGGAAATTAAATCCCAAAGCAGCGGAGATTGAAAATATCAAAAAATCGATCAAACCAACTGATCTATTAACAATTCTTTACACATCAGGAACAACAGGAAACCCAAAAGGGGTTATGCTTTCACACGACAACCTTATCAGCAATTCACTAGCATCCCAAACCTTATGTCCGTTTCAAAGTAATTGGAAAGCATTAAGCTTTTTGCCGCTTAATCATGTTTATGAACGTATGCTCACTACACTTTATTTTTATTTAGGCATTTCTATTTATTATGCCGAAAGTATTGAATCTATCGGAGAAAATTTGAAGGAGGTTAAACCCGAAGTATTTTCTACTGTACCTCGATTATTAGAAAAGGTATATGATAAAATTGTTGCTAAAGGTTCCGACCAAATAGGTATTAAAAAGAAATTATTTTTCTGGGCGCTTGACTTGGGATTACGCTACGAATTAAATGGGGCGAATGGATGGTTTTATGAATTACAATTAAAAATTGCTAACAAACTGATCTTCTCCAAATGGCGGGAGGCCCTAGGTGGCAATATTGTTGCTGTTGTTTCTGGAGGGGCGGCACTTCAACCGAGATTATCAAGAGTTTTTAATGCAGCAAAAATAATTGTTTTAGAAGGTTATGGTCTAACGGAAACGTCTCCTGTAATTTCAGTAAACAACTTTCTACCTAATGGTATTCGATTCGGGACTGTTGGCACTGTTATAGATAAAGTTACTGTTAAAATTGCAGAGGATGGTGAAATATTGGTTAAAGGACCGAATGTGATGCTAGGTTATTATAATCGTCCGGATGCCACAGCTGAAGCAATTGATCAAGAAGGATGGTTTCACACAGGTGACATCGGTGAGTTTATTGATAATAGATTTTTAAAAATCACAGACCGCAAAAAAGAAATATTTAAAACCTCGGGAGGAAAATACATTGCACCAGTTATGATTGAAAATAAATTAAAAGAATCACCTTTTATTGAACAAGTGATGGTAATCGGTGAAAATCAAAAATATGCCTCAGCACTTATTATACCTGCTTTCGCCTTCATTAAGGAGTATTGCAAAATAAAAAATATTGACTATACAAACAATGAAGAGATTATCAAAAATCCTATGATTAAAGACCGAATCAATGAAGAAGTAGAAAAAGTAAATAATGACTTGGCACAATATGAAAAAATCAAACGGTCCCAATTACTTTCACGCGAATGGACTATCGAAAAGAATGAAATGACCCCAAAACTGTCTTTGAAAAGAAAAATAATAATGGATACAAATAAAGATTTAATAGATAAAATATACGGTACAGAATAAAAAAGCCTTATGTCAACACAAAAAAAAAACAACCCAAAACATAAACCTCACGAAGCGAAAATAAAATCGGAATCAAAAACATTCGCAATTGATAAAAAATTGGTTCTTAAACTTTCGCTTGTCATTGCGCTAGTATCTTTCCTGCTCTATTCAAATACACTTCAGCATCAATTTGTATTAGACGATTATTCCGTTATTAAAGAAAATAAAATCACCAAAGGTGGAACATCTTCTTTAAAAGAAATATTTTTTTCCAGCTATAGAGAGGGATATGGCAATAACGAAAATAATTTATATCGACCCTTAACAAAAGCAATGTTTGCTATTGAATGGCAATTATCACCTAACAATCCAAACGTTCATCACCTGATAAATGTACTGATGTATTCCTTTGTTTGTGTATTACTTTTCATTGTGCTGATACGTTTCACAAAAATGAATATCTATCTTCTGTTTATTGTAGCTTTATTATTTGCTGCACATCCAATACACACTGAAGTAGTGGCAAACATTAAAAGCAGAGACGAACTTTCCAGTATGCTATTTTTATTACTCTCTCTGTTGAGTATCTCAAACTATTTAAATTCTAATAAAAAAGGACTACTGATCGGCTCATTGCTCTGTTTCTTTTTAGCATTACTATCAAAAGAATCAGCGATTGTTTACGTAGCGTTGGCTCCATTGTTTATATACTTTTTCACGGAAACGTCTCTGAAAAAAAATTTTAAAATTACCAGCTTACTGGCCACTATTGCTATAATTTACATGATGCTTCACATAAAAATTATAGGGAGCATCGGTATAAAAAACATTCCAGTAATCGACAATTCACTTTTATATACAAGTGATGTTATACAACAAAAAGCAACTGCAATTATGATTATGGGGAAATATTTTTTATTACTGCTTTTTCCTCATCCCCTATCATCTGACTACTCATTTAACACTATTCCAATTGTAACGTCAATGGCAAATATTGGATTTATAGTCGCTTTAATTTTTCATAGTTTCTTGCTTTTTTATGCAATAAAAAAAATGAAAGAAAAACATTTTCTTTCATTCTGTATTCTTTTTTATTTCGTAGCAATGGCATTGGCTTCAAATATTTTCATGCTGATCGGAACCCATTTAGCGGAACGACTTTTATTCTTCCCTTCCATTGCTTTTTGTTTGGCTGCAGTCTATCTTCTGTCAAAATTAGTCAAAATAAACCCCACTGATTTGAACTTAAAACCCGAAACTGTTTTGAGGATTCATAAACCATTATTGATGTTAACAGCACTGATTCTTATTTTATATTCCCTAAAAACATATTCAAGAAATAAAGACTGGAAATCAGATACAACATTATTTGGGCACGATTTAAAAACTGTACCCAATAGTGCGCACATGCTCTTTTATTATGCGAATAACTTAGCAAATAAAGATTCGTTGAATGCAGTAAAAGACCCAAAACAAAGAGAACTCCGACTCATTAATGCTCAGAAAAGCATCAAAAAAGCACTTACTCTTTATGAATTATTTCCGGATGCACACAATGTTGCTGGCAGAATATATTATGAACAAAAAAATTACGAAGCTTCATTCAAAAGTTACAACAGAGCATTAGAAATGAATCCAGGAAAAGGCATGTACCACAATAATGCAGGAACTTGTTTGTTTTCTATCGGAAACTATGCAGAAGCGGCTAAAGCTTTTCAGAAAGCGATTGAAATTGATAAATATGATACAGATGCGGGCTGCAACCTCGGAAGTGCATATGGAGCAATGGGTGAAGCATATAAAGCTCGAAAAGATTTAGTAAATGCAAACAAAATGTTTTTGCTTGCAATTGAAAGTTTTAAAAAGGTAACTGAAATTGATCCTAATAATAAATCAGCAAATCAGTTTATTGGTTTGACCTACATGAACATGGGAGATCGCGTAAATGGGCAAGAATATATTAACAAAGCGAAAAGCTTTACAAAATAAAAAAGTCCCGCATGAATGCGGGACTTTTTTATTTTTTCAGAAACAAAAATTATCTGTTAACTGTTTTTGCTAAGTCAGCACCAGCTTTAAATTTAGCTACTTTTTTAGCAGCTATTTTAATCGCTTTTCCTGTTTGTGGGTTACGACCATTTCTTGCAGCTCTTTTAGAAACTGAGAAAGATCCGAAACCTACTAATGCAACTCTGTCACCTTTTTTAAGTGCTTTTGTTGTAGCGTTAACGAATGCTTCTAATGCTCTTCCAGCATCAGCTTTTGTTAGTTTTGTTTCTGCAGCAATTGCATCAACTAATTCTGCTTTGTTCATTTTGTTTTGGTTTATGGGTTAAACATTATTTGATTGTAACGAATATAAAACAGAAAACATACACAAGGCAAGTTTTAGGACAAAAAATTAGTGAAATTGTTGAAAAATGGGCTTTTTGTTAATAAACATCTCCCAAACCAACCTTTTATCAAGGGTTCTATCTTTAATTCTTCCTGAAAAATTATATTTTTACATCAAAAAACAAAAGATGAAAAGCACCATTACTTCAAAAGAAATTGCGAAAATAAATCCGCAAAACACTATAGAGATAACTACAGTAGGCTCTTTAGGACTTCTCGCATTAGGCGCGGTTGGAATAAAGGCTTGGAGAGAAAAACGTAAAGAAGAAAAAGAAAGATTGAACGCACAATCAGAAAAAATAAATGGATAAACGATTAGCAAAAAAAGTGCTTGTTCTTGGTTGGGATGCTGCAGATTGGAAAATTATTAATCCATTATTAGATGCAGGTTTGATGCCATCCCTTGAGTCTCTTATCAATAAAGGAGTAATGGGTGACATTGCCACATTAGATCCTGTATTGTCGCCCATTTTATGGACATCAATTGCCACTGGCAAAACAGGCGACAAGCACGGCATCTTAAATTTTGTTGAGCCGATACCAGAGCAAATTGAACTAAGACCAGTAACATCTACAAGTAGAAAATGTAAAGCACTTTGGAATATATTATCACAAAACAACTTAAAATCAAACATAGTAGGATGGTGGCCAAGTAACCCCGCTGAACCAATAAACGGAGTAATGGTATCCAATTTTTTTCAAAAAATAACCAGTGAAAAAATTGAAGATTGGAAATTAGTAGAAGGTACAATTTATCCGGAACGACTTGCTGATATAATTGCTGAATATAGAGTTCACCCAACAGAACTTAATGCGGAGCATATTCTTCCTTTTGTTCCTAAAGCACATTTAATTAATCAGGAAAAAGATCAAAAACTTTCCGTCATCGCAAAAAACATTGCTGAATGCTCCTCTACACATGCTGCTGCAACTTGGCTGATGGAAAACGAGCCATGGGATCTTACAGCAGTTTATTTTGACACAATCGATCATATAAGTCATGGGTTTATGAAATATCATCCACCGCAACTTTCTGGTATTACCGATGAGCAATTTGACATATACAAAGATGTAGTGAATGGTATATATCGTTTTCATGATATGATGCTTGATCGATACATCAAACTTGCCGGAGAAGATGCAACAATAATTATTCTATCCGACCATGGTTTTCATTCCGATCATCTCCGCCCCAAAAGACTACCAACAGAGCCAATGGCACCAGCATTAGAACATCGTCAATTTGGAATGTTTTGCATATCTGGTCCGAACATTCATAAAGATGATCGCATTTACGGAGCAACCTTATTAGATATTACACCTACTATTTTAACCATATTCGGATTGCCTGTTGGGAAGGATATGGATGGAAAAGTATTGACTCAAGTTTTCGATAAACAAATTACTCCACAATACATTGAGAGTTGGGAAAATATTGAAGGCAATGCAGGAAACCATCCAAAAGAATTACAACAAGATCCAATGGCAGTTGCAGAAGCAATGAAACAACTTATTGACTTGGGTTATATTGAAGCACCCTCAGAAGATAAAACAAAAAATGTGGAGAAGGTTGTAAATGAAACCCAATTCAATTTAGCCCGCATATATTTATTTAAAGAGCAAGCAGAATTAGCCGAACCTATATTAGAATCGTTATTTGACAAGAAACCTAACATTGCGAGATACGCTCTTAAATATGCCGAATGTTTACAAAAATTGAGAAAATTTGATGTTTGTAATTCTGTGATTGAACAGTTAAAAAAACTTGATAAAAAAGAATTACCTCAGTTAGATTATTTAGAAGGCGTTTTGCTCGTGTCACAAAACAAACCAAGAAAAGCCTTAACACTTTTCAAAAAAGCATTGGAAACAATTGCTCACATGCCCGATATCCATATAAAAGTGGGAGAGGCATTCATCAAATTAAAAGAATGGGATGAAGCAAAAAATGCATTTGAACATGCATTACAAATAGATCCGGATAATGCCGGAGCGCATATGGGACTTGGTATCGCTTTATTACGAAAAAATCAACTAGAAACTGCCCTGGATCATTTACTAAGTTCGGTTTCATTGATTTTCAACAATCCAATGGCACATTATTTTTTGGGTGAAGCATTCTATCGTTTAGAAATGTTCGAAAGAGCTGCAGAAGCTTTTAACGTAGTTGTTACCCATCAACCCGGAAATAGTAAAGCGCATGCATATCTGGTAAAAATTTTTACCAACAACATTTTAAATACAGAAGCTGCAAAAAAACATAGTGACTTTATCATGAACAATATAAAAGGTAAAATTACAATTGTATCTGGTCTTCCAAGATCAGGAACTTCTATGATGATGCAAATGCTATCGGCTGGAGGATTAGATATCTTAACAGATAATTTGAGATTGGAGGATGAAAATAATCCCAAAGGGTATTGGGAATATCAAAAAGTAAAAAGTTTAGCTAGGGATAACTCTTGGATACACGAAGGTCAGAACAAAGTGCTTAAAGTGATCGTCCAACTTTTACAATATCTACCTGCAAACTATCAATACAAAATTATTTTCATGGAGCGCGAGATGGAAGAAGTGATCCAATCACAACAAATTATGTTAGGAAAAAAAGCGGATGTGGAAAAAAAAATCTACCCTGCAGCACTTGCTGAAACATTTAAAAAACAGCTAGAAAAAACACAATCATGGATAAATACGAATCCGCAATTTGAGGTGATGTATGTTTCTTATGCAGAAACCATCAACAATCCTTCAGAAATGGCAGAAAACATATCCCTGTTTCTTGAGTCGGATTTAAGAACACAGGCAATGGCTGCGGTAATCGATTCAACGCTATATAGAAATCGAAAACAATCAAATTAATTTTTTAAATTACCGATTTTTGTTTAATATTGCTTTGAAAAGCCAAGTTTTTTAAATAAATAGAATAATCTACTTAAAAACAGTAATGAATGCCTACTTCTACTCTTAATAAAAAAATCAAGTCTTACTCTGCGCTAGCTGGTTCTATTGCTTTAATGAGTTCACAAGCTGATGCTCAGGTTATCTATACCGACATTAACCCCGATTCCACTACTACAATCTCAGGTACATCCTTTAATCTTGATCTTGATAATGGTGGCGTTGTGGATTTCACATTCAATCTGACAATCGGAACAGGCTCATCAACCTCACAAGGGGTTGGCATAACAGCTGCTGGTACAAACGCAGTAGCAGGTAGCGTCATTGGATCATATACCTATCCATTCGCACTAAACAATGGTGATACGATTAAATCAACATTGCAATTTAATACGGGAGCAAGTCAGTCAATGGCAAGTTATTTCGGAAGCAGTTATTCTTATGGCAATTGGATTGGAGTTTCCAACAAATTTATTGGACTTCAATTTTACATCGGAACACAATTGCATTATGGTTGGGCCAGACTTGATGTATCGGCTACTGCCAATCAATTTACAATAAAAGATTATGCATACAATGCTACTCCTAATGACTCTATTATTGCCGGGGAAATCGGAGTCGGCATAGATGAAAACACACTCATGGCTTCCACGTTAATTTATAGCGCAGAAAAAAATATTATTGTTTCATTTTTAAAAGAACAACCGATAAATGCTGTTGTAAAGATAGGCAATGCATTGGGACAAGAAATTTACAACGGATTGCTGAAAGACAAAGAAACTTCAATTGATCTTTCGAAAGAAAAGACGGGAATCTATTTTGTAACTATTACGAATAAAAACATTGTTTATACAAAAAGAGTATACCTCCGTTAATACTTTAAAAAATTTATGAAAAAGCCATTCGAAAAACGAGTGGCTTTTTTATTTACTTTTGTGCTATGAACGAATTCAGAGAAGCATTATTAATTATTATAACGACTCCAATTTATGCCATTGTTATTGGTGCAGAAATTTTATTTAGCTTTTACCATCATAAAAATTATTATTCTTTAAAAGGAACATTTTCAAATATCTATTTAACCATATTAAATATGAGTTTAGATATTTTAGTAAGAGGAATTTGTTTATTCGTTCTCAATTATTTTTTCCAATTTAAATTTATAGAAATTCAAAACCAATGGGTTTATTGGGGGATGCTTCTCCTTGCTCAAGATTTTATGTTTTACTGGCTTCACCGAATGGATCATTTCTGTAGAATGTTTTGGGCCGTTCATGTGACGCATCATTCATCCGAAGAATACAATTTAACTGTAGGTTTTCGATCGTCAGTTTTTCAGCCTTTATATCGTTTCATTTATTTTATTCCTTTATCACTTTTAGGATTTAAAGGAATTGACATCATGTTTATTTATTCTGCAACGCAGCTATACGGCATCCTTATTCACACACAAACAGTTGATAAGCTAGGTTTTCTAGAATATTTTTTTTCCACCCCATCTCACCACCGTGTTCATCATGCCAGCAATGTAAAATATCTTGATAAAAATATGGGAATGTTATTAATCATTTGGGATAAGCTGTTCGGGACCTTTGAAGAAGAAAATGAAAAAGTTGTTTTTGGCTTAACAGAAAATATAAAAACATACCATCCATTAAAAATGGTTTTCCATGAATGGATAAACATAGCCAATGACCTCAAAAAGCCTTCCTCCTTTAAAGCTAAGCTTATGTATGTATTTGGCCCTCCTGGATGGAGCCATGATGGAAGCAAAAAGACTTCCAAACAAATGCGAAGTGAATTAGATAAATAATAATTCTGACACCTGAATTTAATTGAAAAATATTCCTTCGATCATACAATTTCTAAAAAGTAAAAAAGGAATCATATCAATTATTCTTTTCATCTTTCTCCTTTGGTATTTTTTTAGTTTACCTACTCCTTTATTTAAAACAAAAACAAGTACGGTATTAGAAGATAAAAACGAGATGCTATTATCTGCTAAAATTGCTGAAGATGGGCAATGGCGTTTTCCATTAACAGAAAAAGTACCACAAAAATTTATCGACTGTATTGTACAATTTGAAGATCGTGGGTTTTATTCCCACTGGGGAGTTAGTCCGAGTGCAATTGCAAGAGCAATTAAACAAAACATATCTGAGAAAAGAAAGGTTAGTGGGGGCAGCACCATCACCATGCAGGTAATCCGACTTTCAAGAAAAGGACAGAAGCGAACATATTTTGAAAAACTTATTGAATTAATTTTAGCAACCCGATTAGAGTTCAGTTATTCAAAAAAAGAAATACTCTCACTTTATTCTTCCAATGCACCATTCGGAAGTAATGTTGTAGGAATTGATGCCGCTTCCTGGAGATATTTTGGTAGGGATCCCTCAAAACTTTCATGGGCCGAATCAGCTACCTTGGCTGTATTACCCAATGCACCAAGTTTAATTTATCCTGGGAAAAATCAAAATCGTTTATTAATTAAAAGAAATCGTTTATTGGACCAACTTTTTATTGCAAAAATAATTGACAAAGAAACATGTGAATTAGGAAAGCAAGAACCATTAACAGGAAAACCGCACGCCATTCCACAAATTGCGCCTCACCTTTTACAAAGAGCTGTAAAAGAAAATCTTTCGGGGAAACGAATTATTTCAACACTCGATGGACACCTACAAGAACGTGTAAATACGATAATTGAAAATCATCATAGAATTTTAAAAGGCAATGAAATTCACAATGCCTGTGCAATTGTTTTAGATGTTGAAACGGGAACTGTTCTAGCATATGTTGGCAATACCAACAATAAAAAAAAGCATGAATACGAAAGTGATGTAGATGTTATTAATGCTCCCAGAAGCACTGGAAGTATTTTAAAACCATTTTTATTTGCATCGATGCTGAATGATGGAGAACTATTATCTACAACATTAATTCCAGATATACCAACTCAAATTGCAGGTTATGTGCCACAAAATTACAATCAAACATTTGACGGTGCCGTTCCTGCAAAAAAAGCCTTGGCAAGGAGTTTAAATATCCCTGCTGTTAGGATGCTTCAACGTTATGGAATTGAAAAGTTCAATTACAAACTAAAGAAATTAGGCATGACCACACTCACCTATTCGCCCGACCATTATGGATTATCTGTAATACTTGGAGGTGCAGAAGGAAAACTTTGGGACATCACTGGCATGTATGCGAGCATGGCGCGAACGTTGAATCATTATTCTTCATACAATGGTAAATACGATAAGAATGATTATCATCCTCCTTATTATACCCTTCAAGATAAAAAAAAGATCGAACTAGAAAATGCAACAATGCTGGATGCTGCATCCATTTATTTTACATTCGAAGCAATGGTTGAAGTATCACGACCGGATGAAGATGCAGGATGGAAACAATATACTTCTGCTACAAAAGTTGCATGGAAAACAGGAACAAGTTTTGGATTCAGAGATGGCTGGGCAATTGGTTTAACTCCCAAATACGTTATAGGTGTTTGGGTTGGAAATGCAGATGGAGAAGGGCGCCCAGGATTAGTTGGAATTCAAACAGCGGCTCCTATCCTATTTGACATTTTCAGTTTATTAAAACCAGGAAAATGGTTTTCGCCGCCTTACGATGAAATGGAAAAAGTAAAAATATGCCTACAAAGCGGATGCAGGGCCAATGATATTTGTGAACCGACAGACAGCAACTGGATTCAAAAAAAAGGATTACGAACGGAGCCTTGCAACTATCACCGAATGATCCATTTGGATGAAAGTGGTAAATACCGTGTAAATAGTAATTGTGAAGATGTTAGTAAAATGAAACACATTCCCTGGTTTGTACTCCCTCCTGCAATTGAATGGTATTACAAATCAAAAAATTCAACTTACATTGAATTACCACCATTGCGTAGCGATTGTGAAACAGAGGGATTCGGTGGCATGGAAATAATCTACCCAAAGCAATTTAGTAAGATATATGTTCCAGTGGAAATTGATGGCACAATGGGTAAAACAATTTTTCAAGTAGCACATCGGAATGCAAATGCTATCATCTACTGGCATTTGGATAGTGAATTTATTGGTAGCACACAAAACATACACCAAATGGGCATGTCACCGAATGAAGGAATGCATTCGCTCACCCTTGTGGATGAAGCAGGTGAATCTATTGTTCAGCGATTTGAAATAGTGAGTGTAAAAAAGTGAACGAATGCATTTATAACCATAGGATGTATTGGAAAGACCTATTTTTAATTTGCTTTTATTATCCAGGTATTTTCACCCCAATCAAAAGAATATCATCGGTTTGCTCCATGTTCCCTTTCCAATCTTTAATAAAATTATCGAGGTATTTTTTTTGTTCCGACATGGATAAATTACTAATTTGCAATAGTAT
>CANIFU010000004.1 GCA_947466965.1 Bacteroidota bacterium | reverse complement strand
CATAAAAAATAAGCGAATGGATTATATTAAATCAAGCAACCGTAGCCAAATTGAAATGTACAATTTGGATGATCAAATAGAAAAAGACAATACTGTAAGATTTGTTGATGCTTCCAGTCACAAATTAAAAAAAGCATTCTCATAAAAGAAGGATTCGACTTCAACTATTTTACTCATATGGAAAGCAAAAAATAGCAACATCTATCATTTTTGTTACGAATTCGGTTTCCGGGACTTAGATGACAATGGAAAATACATGCTTATTATGTGGCAGGATTATATGAAATAGATTAACTGAAGATTTAGTATCTTCGTAAAAGAACATTATAATACGCTAATACAATTATGTTTTAACTATGTTTCAACCAATAAATTATTTTATTTATAATGTGTTGAATACTAATATATTAAATAATGGTTCTCGACTCCGCTCGAACTGACAGCACAGGAAGAACCTCTCCAAACGAAATTACTTTATTTATCACTTCGAGCGGAGTCGAGAAGTTCAGCTTTTTTAACACTCTTTTATACAAATTATATTACATTTGCGATATAAAAAAGAATCATCAAATGAGTAAAGAAATAAAAAAACAGCCGGGTTTTGCTTTCACAAAAGAAAACTATCGTATCCTTATCGTTGGAGTTATTATTGTTGCTATTGGTTATATGTTGATGGTTGGCGGAGGTGCAGCAAGTCCGAATGAGTTTCATGAAGATGAGATCTTTAGTTTCAGAAGAATCACCTTATCTCCAATTGTTATTTTAGCCGGCTTTGTGGTGGTGCTTTATGCCATCATGAAAAAATCGAAATCATAATCCATCAGAAAACTATTAAAATGTGTCGATTTGGAAATGAATTAGGCACATTTTTTATTTTATAAGACTCCAATTTCTAATGACATACATTCAGGCCATTATCATTGCCATCATTGAAGGCTTAACAGAGTTTTTGCCGGTTTCTTCCACCGGGCATATGATTTTAGCTGATTCGTTGATGCATATTCAGGACAAAGAATTTGCAAAAACATTTGAGATTGTTATTCAGCTAGGAGCCATCATGGCTGTTTTGCTGATTTATTTTAAGCGTTTTTTTATCGGGATACATATTTATCTAAAGTTGGGTGTCGCTTTTCTTCCAACAGGAATCATTGGCTTTTTAGCTTATAAAACAATCAAGCATTACCTTTTTAATCCCTACACCGTAAGTTTTTCATTAATTGTTGGAGGTGTTATATTGATCCTATTGGATAAATGGAGTGCGCAGAAGGAGTCGGAATACAAACAAGTAGAAGATATAAGTTATATCGGTGCACTAAAGATAGGCTTGATTCAATGTATTTCAATGGTACCAGGTGTTTCGAGAGCAGCAGCAACCATCTTTGGTGGAGTATTCTCCGGATTCGATCGCAAGCAGGCGGCGGAGTTTTCTTTTCTATTGGCTATTCCTACTATGTTTGCTGCTTCAGGATACGACTTATTAAAAGAGAAAGATAACATTCACAGTGAAGACTTTATGTTAATGCTTGTTGGCGGTTTTGTAGCGTTTATAGTAGCTATTTTTGCAATAAAAGGCTTCATCGCTTTTTTAAATAAATACGGATTTAAGCATTTTGGCTATTACCGGATTATTCTAGGTGTTTTATTCCTTGCCTATGCGATCAGCACAGGTTTGCAACTTACTGCATAAAATACAATGGCAGATTTCAGAACAGGAGAAGTCCTACTCATCCATAAACCACTCACGTGGACATCTTTTCAAGTGGTGAATAAAATGAAATGGCTGATCAAAAATCACCCTTCTTTATTATTGGATGGCAAAAGAGTGCAACCAAAAATCGGCCATGCAGGAACGCTGGATCCATTGGCAACAGGTTTGTTGATTGTTTGTACAGGCAAGCAAACGAAGAATATTGAGAAGTATCAGGCACAAGAAAAAGAATACACCGGAACCTTTTACATTGGTGCCACAACTCCCTGCTATGATCTTGAAAAAGAGATTGACGCCACCTATCCAACAGCCCATATAACGGAGGTGCTGATCCATGAAACAACGAAACAATTCACTGGAAAGATCCAACAAACGCCGCCATTATATTCCGCTATAAAAATTGGCGGTAAAAGAGCATATGATATTGCCCGTGCAGGTGAAACAGCAGAGATCAAACCCAAGGAAATTGAAATAACAGTTTTTGAAATTACTCGCATTGCACTGCCTGTAATAGATTTTAGGGTGGTTTGCAGTAAAGGAACCTATATCAGATCGTTGGCCCGTGATTTTGGCTTGGCATTAAACAGTGGCGCTCATCTGACTGCATTGTGCAGAACTCGTATCGGTGATTATGAATTAACTAAATCGATGAGTATCGAAGAGTTTGAAAATAATTTAAAATCCGATAATATATCAGGAACATAAAGTAGCAATAAGATTTCTATTGTTTTAATTTTTGAATAAAAAAAAGAGTTCCAAATTATTTTGGAACTCTTTTTTTATTGCTAGACTATTTTATTTACCACCAACCAATTGTAGTATAAGAAACATTTTGTGGTTGATTGTTACCATAAGCAACACCAACATCGCGATATGCTTTAATTATCTCACTAAATAAATTTAAAATAATTTATTCCAAGGAATATCAATTTCCATTCCTATATACCAATTCTTTTTTATATCAACATCTCCAATTTTACCAGTAACCATAGTTGGCAAACAAAATAATGTAAATCCAAAATCTTTTGACATACCCACCATAAAAACAGGACGAATAGAATTTACGGTAATATTTGGTGAATTAATTAATGGTAAAACAAAAAACTGCGCCCCTGCTCCTACAAATAAACCCTTTTCTAAAGTTAATGGATAATACTTTACTCGAAGTTCCGGAGCCATTCCTAAATAGGCTATGTTAATATTAGTTGAACGTTCGCTTATTTTTGTTGAAATATAATGTAATCCAATACCTCCCGAGCCTTCAAAGTTTTTAATTCTATAACCATATCTAAATAAGTTTAAAGAAAAACCATTTGATATTGATTTGAATTCACTGCTATCATTTAATTTAATTTTCGAATATGAAAATGAATATGATGGCGATAAAACATTATAGAAAAAATCTTTTTGTTGAGATTTTAATTTTATACTATTAGTAAACAATAATATACCTAAGAAAAAAGGGATAAGATATTTTGAATTTTTCATTGTAAAATTATTATCAAACTTATTAAATAAAAATCACACTTAATTTAAACAATAGTCAAAAAATATTACCACCATCCAATAACATTGTATGTTGTTGTTATAGATTTAGGCTGATTTTCACCATAAGCTACACCAATATCTCTAGCTGCTTTTATAGTAGCCTTTTGAATATCAACATCATCTTGCTGTTGTTTTAAAGTGAAGTTCCACTCACGTTGATCAACTTCTTTTATACGTTTAGCAATCTTTGCAGATAATGCCTGCGCCTCTTTGTAACAAGAAGCATTAGGATCTATATTTCCTAAAAAAGCACTTGCCTGATCAGCTCCAGTTGAATTTTGTGCAGCATTCCATGCATTTGTAGCATCATTTAAACTGATTTTGCACTGGCGATCAATTTGTTTTTGGTAAATTGGTCCAACCGCATCCATAGCTTTCAAATAACAATCCTTGCATACTTCAGGAACAGAAACTAATTTAGCAATTGCACCATCAAAATCATTTTTAGAAGATAATGCTTGAGCTTCTTTCAAAATAAAATCACATTTACTATTGTAGTATGCTATGATCTTAGTTTTACCTTCGTCAATAAATTTAGCAAATCTCGCATCACTTGTATTAATAGCCTTTAGTGCAGTTATATAAGCTTTAGTTTCACTTTTACCATTTCCCTTTAAGCTAATTGAAAGGCTAGAAAATTTAGTACCTTCAATACCATCACCAATATAAAAAGTTACTTGCAGTTCATATTGATAAATAACTGGTTGAGTTGCTGAAATATCTTTAGTAATTTCTATAACATTAGGAGTAATAATAAATCGAGGATTTAATGCACTACCGCCAATTCCATTTTTAGTAGTTATTTCATTAAGTTTTGTAACTAGAACATTTTTTGCTTCATCAGTTAAATTACCAATTTTATTTGAAACAAAAGTATTTAAAGCAATACGAGCAGCATCATCAGCGCTTGCAACATTATTTTGTGCTTTCACATAAAATTGAAAGCAAAAAATAGAAATTATAAGAATTAAATTTTTCATATTTTTATTTTTTTATTTGATTATACCATCTTTGATCATTTTATTTTTAAGTTCAGATCGAAGCACTCTAACTACAACTCCATGCGTTCTAGATTCATCATTCTTCATTTTATCTCTTTCAACTTTATCTAAAATACGCTCATCCTTAGTATTTACATACTGCGCATATTCGCCTCCATCGGCAAAGAATTTATTAAAGTAGTCCTCGTTTCTAAATTTGGCTTGTAGATCTATTAAGATAGGAATAGCATTGCACTCATCCCTCCCTTTTTTTATTCCAACAAATAATACATCTCTAACCGCATTTTTTTTTGCTTGTTCGCACGCATCAGAGTAATTACGACCTGTTCCCCAAGATTTTAATGTTTGGGAGCCGTCTAATTCGACTCCCATACACTCAATTTCATAAGTTATATTTGCTGCAATTTTCCCCTTAGATTTTGTAGCACAATTAGTTAAAAATAAAACTATAATTGAGCAAATTGTAATTTTGACAGTTTTCATAACAATATTTATTTTTTACCAGTTATAATAATCTCAACTTTTCCTAAACCTTTTGGTTCTTGTGTGCAAGTAATACCACATTTCTTTTCTAATTCACTAGCAACAATATTTGCCATCTTTTGAAAACTATTAGAAACAATTTGCTTTTTTCCCATAACCATTTTTTCAGAAATTACAGGAATGTAAACATCTTTATACTTTAATAAAGTTGGTGTTTGATCTCCGTCTTCAGTCATTCTACCTACACCATCCTTAGTTAATACAGTATTGTTTGTTATTAATGCATTGAATATTTCTGATAATTTTAAAGATTCTCCATCTACCGTTAATTGTGAATCAAAATTTAAATCCCCAGCAGATTCAGCTACTGAGCAAACCACTCTACCTTCAACACCTTCAGCTTCTCTTTTCGAAAAATAATCAGTAAACTTAGGTCTTATTGCATCAGCAGCTCCATTTAAAGCGTTGGTAGTTAAAGCAGATTTATTATCACCAGTCGTTTCTTTATTAACAGGTAATCCACTAAAGGCATTGTTACCAGTAAATGGATCATAGGCCTCCAAAGTGAAGATCAATTGCTTAGTTAATCCTCTGTTTAGGTCTCTTTCTTCAATATCAATTTTAAGCCATAAATCTGCGGCAAGTGTTTTTGCATATATATCTAATGGTGATTCTTGCTTGGATGCTGATAACGCATTGTTTTTAGCTTCAGCTAGTGCAATCTCATTCAATTTTTCTGTAAAATTTACAATTTTAAAGTTATTTTCAAATTTTGATTTTATAGCAGCAATTGCATTTTTCATGTCACCATCTAAAATACCATTTTTATAATCAAAAACATCTACCGGAATCCCTTGATTATCTTTAACTGTTTTATAATTATGAGCCTTCATCCATGCATCAGATGGTAAAATAACAATATTTGGTTTATAACCTGATGAAGATACATTAGCTGCTTTAATTAATTTGGCTTTCTCCAAATATGCTCTTAGTTTTTCTATTTCAACGTCAACATTTACTGATGCTTCATAAAGTTTTTTTTCAATTTTAGAAGCTGGAATGCTTGGATGTAATTCTGCTCTTGGAGTAAATTGAGAGTAATCTCCACCATCTTTAAAAAAATCTTCAAATTCAGCTTTTTTTTCATTAAAAGTTGATAAATCAGTAAGAGATGGAGCTGCGGGTATATTATTAGCAGTATTATAACCTTGAAAAATAACTACATAAACTGCTTGTTTTTTTGCATTTTCCTTACAATCATCAATACTTTCACCTTGTGTTTTAATAGTTAGTAAAATAGTACCATCTAATCCTTGCTGAAAAGGTTCGCGTCCTTTTGCTTTTTTATAAACTTCAGGATCTCCTTTTTGAGCAAAAATAGAATTTGCAAAAAATACAATAAATAATAAAAGTTTAAAATTTGTTTTCATCGTTGTTTTGTTATTTAATTCTTGTTTATTTTATTTATTTTTTTAATCTCATATAAGTAAAACCCTTTTCAGCTTTTTTACCACCTTTAAAGGTTGTCCACTCAGGTGTAACTATTGGCTTGCCATTAAGTGAATCTATTTTTTGTTCTTTATCAGCACCAAATCTGTTATCCCAAATTGGAAATTTACTATCTACCGAAATAGTGCCAACTTTTTTAAATTCAGTACCTTCTAAATTTAGCAATTCAAATTTTGATTTCTTTGTAAGACCATCTTTCAATCCAATTTTTGCAGTAATTGGTCCTACATTATCTACTCTAATGATAGGTTTAAATACATCATACTCTTTTTGTAATTTAGAGTAAACATTATCAATATTTCTAGTAAGCGCTAATTTAATAATTTGTTCTTCTGTTCTTTTTTCTTTTAGAGAAAAAGTTACTAAACTTTGAGATTTTTCAGAACCAACCAATACTAATTTAAATACTGTTGCTGTATCCCATGCATTTAATCTTTCCTTTTCAGTTGGAAGATCATGAATTCTTTTAACATAATCACTTAATTTATCTGACCAAGCTAGTTTATATAACCAAGAAGTTGTCCAAACAGAATAACCTTCTTTTCCTTTTTCGTAAGCTAAATCAGCAGCTTGCAATGCTTTTTCTAATAACATTGGTTGTGTTATTTTTGCAGTTGCAGCTATTTTTGCAGCATCACGAATTGCTCTAACTACAGGCTCATTTTCAATAAAATTTAATTTATTAAAAACAACAAATGTGTTACTAATTAATCCTGTATCTTTTGCCATCAAATCCTCTAAAGTTCCTCCGGATGTTTTTTTAAGAGATTCTTTAGTTGCTTCAGATACTGAATAACAACCTCTTTTTTTTAGTAATTCAAAATCAATTCCTCCATCAGACTTGACATTATACCATTTTTTAACCATTTGTTTAGCTAACTGACTCTCATTAATGTATTTATTGATTTGCAGTGGAATGTCTTTTGCAGTACTATCAACTAAACCTCCAGTTGCTTGAGAAGCCATGCCTTTTGCAAATTTTGAGGCTCCTGATGTTTTTTGACCTGCGGCAGAACGATCAGCATCGGTAATAGCAATTTTTTTTGGATCAAAGGATTTGGCAGCTGTATTTTGACCAGATGCATCATCTTTAAAATGCTCATTATACTTATCAGGAAAAGGATAACTATTATAGGCATTTATTACAATGTCTTTTTTGGGAAAGTTATCTGATTCTAATAGAATTGTGTGTAAAGAACTTCTGCGGTAATTAACATCTTGTGCATTTGATATACTAATAAAAGCAGAAATAGCTACAAGGCAAATTAATAGATTTTTTTTCATTGGTTTATTTTTGGTTTATTTTTAAGTTTAATTGTTTTTATTCCCTAGTTAATGAACGTCTAATACCTATTAATTTTTAAATCATTGCCATTAAATTGCAATTTCTTTAAAAAAGTAAATAGGTTTTATTAATATTTAAAAAATTAATTGAAAATACTATGCTTAGTAAAGCAAATAGTTTTATAGGGAGAGAGATCCTAAGGCAATAAAAATTATTTCAGTCTATTTTTTTACAAATATATAAAGATTTCTTATATTTCAATAAATATTTTCATTCCCAGATTTTAAATTATTGGAAGAATATGGAATTAAAAAATAAATACGATTTTTATTGACTTCGCTTCTTTTAGATGTTACTTTTGTAATCTTAATACGAAACAATTACTATAAATCCCGTAAGATTTAAGAAATTATCTAAGCTATTCGGCTTTATAATTCCCTGCTACCTTACTTCAAAACAAAAAAATAAATGAAATTATCACAGTTTAAATTTAATCTTCCGAAAGAGTTGATTGCTGAAACCCCTGCAAAAACACGTGACGAAGCAAGATTGATGGTTGTTCACCGTAAAACAGGAAAAATCGAACACAAAGCATTCAAAGATGTATTATCATACTTCAATGATGGTGATTGTATGATTCTGAACGATACTAAAGTTTTTCCTGCCCGTATGTATGGGAACAAAGAAAAAACAGGTGCCAAAATTGAAGTGTTTTTATTGCGCGAATTAAATGCAGAAAGCCGTTTGTGGGATGTATTAGTTGATCCTGCCCGTAAGATTCGTATCGGAAATAAACTTTATTTTGGTGATGATGATACATTGGTGGCAGAAGTAATCGATAACACAACCTCCCGCGGACGGACCTTGCGTTTCTTGTTTGACGGCTCTTATGAAGACTTCCGTAAAACATTGAACGATATGGGTGAAACACCACTTCCGAAATACATTAAGCGTGCACCTACCGAAGAAGATAAAGAACGCTATCAAACTGTTTATGCGAAAAATGAAGGAGCAGTTGCTGCTCCTACAGCTGGTTTGCATTTCAGCCGTGAACTTTTAAAACGTCTTGAATTGAAAGGCGTTAATTTTGCAAATGTTACATTACACGTAGGTTTAGGTACTTTTCGTACAGTAGAAGTAGAAGACTTGACAAAACATAAAATGGATTCGGAACAAGCTTATATTTCTGAAAAAGATTGTTCAGTAATTAATAAAGCACGTGAAACAAAAAAGAAAGTTTGTTGTGTTGGAACAACTTCTATGCGTGCGATCGAAACCTCTGTGAGTACAGATGGATATGTAAAACCATACGATGGTTGGACTAATAAATTTATTTTTCCTCCATATGATTTCAGTGTTGCAAATTGTATGATCACCAACTTCCACACTCCTGAATCAACATTATTGATGATGGTTTGCGCATTTGGTGGGTATGATTTGATGATGAAGGCATACAAAGAAGCGATAAAAGAAAAATACAATTTTTATACTTACGGAGACGCCATGTTGATTTTATAAAAACGTGTAAAATGACTAATTCTACGAATTTACGAATGTGTGCTATAAACACGGATTTGTAAATTCGTTTTTTTTTATTCATTTTCATTGAAATTAATTCATATGAAAAAATACGTAATCATAGTAGCAGGAGGAACAGGGAGTCGCATGAATAATGCCATTCCAAAACAATTTATTGAGTTAAAAGGGAAGCCGATTTTGATGCATACGATTGAAAAGTTTACTTCTGCCTTCCCCGATATTTTTGTTATTGTTGTTCTTTCAAAATCATTGAACGTTGCCTGGGGAAATTTATGTATCAAACACAACTTTACTATCTCTCATCAATTGGCAGATGGCGGAGAAACGCGCTACCATTCTGTGAAAAATGGTTTGGCACTTGTTCCTGTTGCTTGTGTTGTTGGAATTCATGACGCTGCAAGACCATTGGTTAGCAAGCAAACAATTTTGAATGCTTTTGAAACGGCCGAAGTGAGAGGTAATGCTTCTCCATGCGTTCCGCTCAACGACTCAATTCGGTTTTTAAAGGGGAAAGATAATTGTGCTGTAGATCGAAGGCATTATTCCATTATTCAAACACCACAATGTTTTCATTCTGATTTAATAAAAAAGGCATTTTTAAAAGCATACAAGCCTGAATTTACAGATGATGCAAGTGTTCTGGAGGCCTTCGGAGAAAAAATAAATCTGATTGAAGGAAACCGCGAAAATATTAAAATTACGACAGAACAAGATTTAATAATTGCGGAAGCATTGATGGAAAACTAGGAACTGAACAACAGGATGATGAGGGTTTATCTTTGCTGAGCTTTTTTATTTACTGCCAATTAAAAATCGTAAGGATCCGCATTCGCGTTTAAGCAAGTTTCACTACTTCCGTTTTTTCAGTGATGCTTATCCCATCCACATTTTTAAGCAGGTTTAATCCAGGTTTTTTACCTTTTTCGATGCTGCCGAGTTGGTTTTGTCCCAAAAATTCAGCCCCGTTTTTTGTTGCCCAGATAAGCAATGTTTGCAATGGAATTTCAGGGCAATACTTTGTGATGGTCTTTAATTCATCAAGAATGGATAAGCTCCAGTTGGAAGCCAGGCTATCGGTTCCAATAGTAATGGTCGCATTTTCTTCTATAAATAACTTGTAATCGGGTAATTTGTTTTCGATAAATAGGTTTGCATTCGGGCAGGTACAAAAATAGAGCTGTGATTTTAAATTAGAGCGATTAGATTTAATCCAATCGAGATCCTCCTTTGATGTAAATGTGTTGTGCACCAGGAGTGTTTTTTTTGCTTTGTGGAGGTGTTTTAAGGTAGATTGTAAAGAATTTTTCCCAGTTTTGCGCATCAGGTTGGTGTTTATTCCCATTTCCTTGAATGCGTTAAACATAACACCGGAGTTGGTCAAAAACATCTCGTTCTCTCCTTCACTTTCCTGGTTATGAATCGTTAAAATACTATTGTTTTCTTCTGCAACATTATTGATGAGTGCAAGTAACTCTTCAGACATAGTATAGGGAGCATGAGGTGAAATGGAGCCGGATGTGGTAAGTTCGGCTATTAATTTTTTCCCCTTTTCAATTGTTTCTTCCGCCTTTGAAGGATCCATACTGAAGATTTCAATGAACGTGTGGTAATATAAATTCTTTTTTTCTTTTTGTTTAAATGTACTGCTGTTGTTTGAAATATCAGCAACAGCCACGATTCCGTTTCGAATCATTTCAGCTTCAGCATCTACAATGCATCTTTCAATAAGGCCTTCCGAAAAGGCAGTTCGTTTTTCAATAATTTCTTTAATGAAGCCTGTTATTCCCTTTTTTTCACTTACCTGTGACCGTAAATGAGATAGTTCTAAGTGGCAGTGTGTGTTAATAAAACCAGGACAAATAATTCCTGAATAATGTTCCGTTGCTCCGCTAATACTTGATTCTACAGCCAAGATAGTGCCATCGTCAGAAATAGACACTACCCCGTTTTTAATTGGCTCTGATGAAACAGGAAAAATATAATCCGCAGAAATCTTACGCATAAAAGTGGTATGTAAATTACAAAATTACGAAATTATAAACTGCTCGTTATATCAATATCTATTCGTAAATTTGTTTTTAAGTAAAATGGATACAAAGAAGGATATACGAGCACTTTCATTGGAGGAATTGAAAACTGTTTTCATAGAAAACGGAGATCAAGCATTTCGTGCTAAACAGGTCTATGAGTGGCTTTGGAAAAAGTCGTCCCGCACGTTTGATGAAATGAGCAATTTATCAAAATCTACTCGTGAATTATTAAATACACATTTTGTGATCAATGCAGTTGTAGTGGACGATATGCAGATTAGCAGCGACCGTACGATCAAGAATGCATTTAAACTTTATGATAGCAATATTGTTGAAGGTGTATTGATTCCTAGTACAACAAGGATGACAGCTTGTATTTCTTCACAGGTCGGTTGTAGTCTTACCTGTAAGTTTTGTGCTACAGGAAAGTTAGAACGGTTGCGAAATTTAAATGCGGATGAAATCTATGATCAGGTTGTTTTAATAAAAAATCAAGCGGAAGAAAAATACAATGTTCCGCTAACAAATATTGTATACATGGGCATGGGTGAGCCTTTGCTAAACTATAAAAATGTATTGGACTCCATTCATAAAATTACTTCTCCGGAAGGCTTGAACATGTCGCCACAACGAATAACTGTAAGTACTGCAGGTGTTTCAAAAATGATTAAAAAGTTGGGTGATGATGGCGTGAAATTTAATTTGGCTTTATCGCTACATGCTGCAAATGATGCCAAAAGAAACCACATAATGCCAATCAACGAAAGCAATACATTGGAAGCATTGGCCGAAGCGTTGAAGTATTTTTATGAAAAAACAGGTACTCGCGTAACATACGAATACATTGCATTCAAAGATTTTAATGATAGCATTGAGGATGCGCAGGATCTGGCAAAGTTTTGCAAACACATACCCTGCAAGGTAAATATAATTGAATACAATCCCATCGATGATGGTGAATTCCAGCAAACAACAACCGAACGTTTGGATGCTTTTGCGAAATACCTTGAAAATAAAAATATAATCGTAAATGTTCGTAGAAGCAGAGGAAAGGATATTGATGCGGCTTGCGGGCAATTGGCAAATAAAAATAAAGAAGGCTTTGAGAAGCGGAAGATGAAAACAAAATCGACCCTCTAATCTGAACCATAAATAAAATGTTAAAATTGAAATCTGTTTTATATTTATTGATGACAATGTTGGTTATCACTCTTTCTGATTGTGCGTCCGATGTGTACAATCCGGATGTTTGTTTTCAGGAAAATGTTCTTCCGATATTTGTTTCTAATTGTGCAATGTCGGGTTGTCATAATTCTATTGATAAAGAAGAAGGATATGACTTAACATCCTATGAAGGAATTATGAAGGGAGTTGTAGCAAATCACCCTTCTAGAAGTGAAGTTTATATAGTGATTTCGGGCAACAATCCTTCAATGCCTGCCCAGAATTATCCGAAATTGAGTAATAAGGAAGTTAGTTATATTAAATTGTGGATAAATATGGGTGCAAAGAATACATCCAATTGTTCAAGTTGCGATACGATGAGTTTTACATATAGTGGGAGCGTTAAGCCACTAATTACTTCTTGGTGTGTCGGTTGTCATTCTTCCGCGAGTCCGGGTGGAGGCTATAACCTCTCCAACTATTCTGGAGTTGCAGCTGTTGTTGCAACCGGTCAGTTTTTGGGTTCAATTCAGCATACGTCTAGTTTTTCTGCAATGCCAAAGAATACAAGTAAACTATCTGATTGTGATATTAAAGTGATTGAAAAGTGGATTGCAGCAGGCTATTTAGATAATTAATAAATTTGTTTCTTTCCATTTTAAAGAATAGAATTTTCTATGACAGTAAAAGAAATAAAAGCACCTATTGAAAAAGAGATGGATGAATTTGAGTTGAAGTTCAAAGCTTCAATGAAGAGTTCTGTTCCATTACTCGATAAGATTACGCATTATATTGTGAAACGTAAAGGAAAACAATTGCGTCCGATGTTCGTTTTTTTGTCAGCAAAATTGGTAGGTGATATGAATGATTCAACTTACAGAGCGGCCTCTTTAATTGAGCTATTGCATACTGCAACTTTAGTTCATGATGATGTTGTTGATGATTCAAATGAACGAAGAGGTTTCTTTTCGGTAAACGCGTTGTGGAAAAATAAAATTGCAGTTTTGGTAGGTGATTTTTTATTGTCAAGAGGCTTATTACTTTCAGTAGATAATAAAGATTATCATCTCTTGGGATTGGTTTCAAATGCGGTAAGAGAAATGAGTGAAGGAGAGTTATTGCAAATTGAAAAAGCAAGAAAATTAGATATTGATGAGGCTGTTTATTTTGATATTATCCGTAAAAAAACAGCATCATTAATTGCATCTTGTTGTGCTTGTGGAGCGGCATCAGTAACCAAAGATGAAAAAGTAATTGAACAATTGCGTGCGTTTGGTGAAGCGGTTGGGATTGCATTTCAGATAAAAGATGATTTGTTTGATTATGGAAATGGATCAAATATCGGTAAACCTACAGGTATTGATATCAAAGAAAAAAAAATGACATTGCCATTGATCTACGCCTTGAATAATGCCAGTTATTTTGAAAAAAGAAGGATAATTAATATTGTTAAAAACAACAACAACGATCCAGAGAAAGTTGCTGAAGTAATTGATTTTGTTATTCATAGTGGAGGCATACAATATGCAGAAGAGAAGATGAATGGATATAAAAATACAGCCTTGGAATTGCTTCGTCCTTTTGCAGATAAGCCTTCTAAAGCTTCTTTGGAAGGATTGGTAAGATATACAACCGAACGAAAAAATTAATTATAAAATACAACCTGACATAAACGAATCAATTAATCGGATAAAGAAACACCAAAAAAATGAAAACAAAAGCCATAGTATTCTCATTCATTATTTGCGGATTGGTTTCTTGTTCTAACCAAGCGGATAAAAAAGCTTCTGAAGAAGTAAAAACAACATTGACACCTACAATCAATCCTGATTCAACAAACTTTACTATTGTATCAGCACAGGACACTGCAACTTCAGATGGCGAGAGTATTTCCCGCTATAAAAGTGGTGCGGTTAAAATGCAAGGAATGATGAAAGATTCGAAGCGGGAAGGTTTATGGAAAAGTTTTTATGAAAATGGAGTGCAGTGGAGCGAATCAACATATGTTGGTGGAATAAAATTTGGTAAAACTACAACATGGTACGAAAATGGTAATAAGCGGTATGAAGGATTTTATACAAATGATAAAGAAAGTGGAATTTGGACTTTTTGGGATGAAGCAGGCGTATTGGTTAATACAAAAGATTTTGGCAAAGTGAAATAGTTTTTATTTTTTTTCTTTTAAAAAGTATTCACCTTAATTTAATAAATTTGTTTTTATAATAATATATATACTGTATATAAAAAAATAAAGCATGAAAAAAATAATTTTCCCAAGTGTATTTGCATCTTTATTCTTCGCTTCTTGTTCGTTTGAAAAAGCGGAACCTTTAACCCTTGGTTGTTCCACTACAATGTCCTTTGCTTCAGATATCAAATCGTTCATTGATTCAAAATGTGTTACATGTCATGCTGCTGGTGGTTCTGGAACGGGCGATTTTTCAGATTTCAATGTATTTAAATCAAAAGCGGATGATGGAACTCTAAAGGCGAGAGTTTTTATATCAAAAGATATGGCACCTGCTCTATCACCACAATTAACAGAAGAAGAGTTGGGTAAGTTGAAGTGTTGGATGGAACAAGGTGCTCAAAATAACTAATATTAAGTAAACTTTTATTTCAATATTAAACTCATAGGTATGAAAAAATTAATTTTATTAATAGCAGCAATTGCAATCAGTACAAGTTATTCAGCACAAATTGTTATAGCAAAAACCTGTGTGGTGAGTTTCTTTTCCGCGTCTCCTCTTGAAAATATAGAAGCGATCAATAAGGCATCAAAACCCTTGATCAATAAATCAACAAATGAAATTCAGATCAAAATCGTGAACACGGCTTTTGTTTTTGAAAAAGCATTGATGCAAGAACATTTTAATGAAAACTATATGGAAAGTGAAAAATTTCCAAACACTATCTTCAAAGGAAAAATCAATGAGAAAATTGATTGGTCAAAAGATGCAGAGAATAAAGTTACCGTTACTGGAAAAATGTCAATGCATGGAGTAGATAAAGACGTAACAATCGACGGGTCTTTAAATATCAAAGGAGAAGAAATTACGATTTCAACAACGTTTAAAATACACATTGCAGATTACGGTATTAAAGTGCCTAGTTTATACATTCAGAATATAGCAGAAGATTTGGATGTGAAATTAGATGCGGTACTTGTTCCATTTAAAAAGAATTAAAATTATGATAATCTCAAAAAAAGGCTTAGCTTTTATTGCATTTGCATGTTTCGGAGTTAATGTGTATTCACAGGATGATATGCTGGCATTGTTGGATTCGGCAGGCGGAAAAAAAACGCATGAAAAAGTAATTGCAACTTTTAAAGGATCCAAAATTATTAACATGCAATCTACTGAAACGGTTAAAGCCGGTACAATGGATTTCAGTGTGACGCATCGCTTCGGTAATATTGGTGAACAGAGTGGTGGTGGCGGTCATCAATTATATGGTTTTGATAATTCGGCTGACATCCGAATTGGATTTGATTTTGGTATTACCGATAACCTTACATTAGGAGTAGGTCGCAGTAAACAAAATGAATTAATTGACGGATTATTAAAATACCGTATTTTAAGTCAGACGTTAGACAATCATGTACCACTTACTCTTGCAGTTTATGCTGATGTTAGTTACAGTCCTCAAGCTGCAAATCAATTTTATAGTGGTGTTGTTAAAAACGCAGACTTTAAACAAAACGACATACATCGTTTCGCATATACAACTCAATTGTTGATCGCCCGCAAATTCGGATGGCGCTTTTCCATGCAATTAACACCTACCTACCAACATCGTAATTATGTTTTGGGAAGTATAAATGCAGATAATGGTTCTGTAGAATCGAATGATTTGCTTGCTATAGGAGGAGGTTTCAGATTTAAAATCACCAAACGTTTAGGCATCATTGCTGATTATTATTATACGTTTTCTGATTTCAGAAAAAATAATACTGCTAATCCATATTATCACCCTTTGGCTTTAGGTTTTGAAATTGAAACTGGCGGACATGTATTTCACCTTAATTTCACAAATGCTTCAGGAATAATTGAAAATAATTATATTCCAAATACCACAGATAGTTGGTTAAAAGGCGGCTTTAAATTCGGCTTTAATATTTCAAGGGTGTTTACGCTGGGAGGTAAGAAAAAACATTAAGAAATTAAAACACTCTCAAAGAGGCTGATCAATTTGATTGGCCTTTTTTGTTCGCATAGAAATCATTAACTTTGCATTACTTTGCAGAATAACCCTACTCATATTAGCACTCCATCCCATTCTGTTCCTTTAGTTGGGGATGTCGATTCAACACATACAAATTCACTTTTTGAAGGTCATCTGTTGAATAAAATAACAGAAAAACCGCAACTGCATTTTACTGATTTCGATTTTGGTGAAGCAACGCTATTATTGGTAGCATTTATTCTGTTCGTTTGGTTGTATTCAGCAAATCGCAAACGGTTAGATCAGGTAATTAAAGCATATTATCTTAATAGATACGCCAATCAGTTGGGGCGTGACGAACTTTCATTGGGTAATAGGGTTTCAATTTTTTTGCTGCTTTTGTTTATAATAACATTTTCAATGTTCATTTCCCTCTCTGCAAGCTTCTATGGTTTTAATAAAAGTGGAAATGAAACATGGTTCTTTATAAAAACAGCAACGGTTGTAAGTATGATTTATGGTCTAAAAATACTGATTGTGAGGGTTTTTGGATATGTATTTCAAACCCCTAAAAATGCCAGTGAATATGCAATGATTATCTTCCTTTTTTGTAATATTCTCGGTCTGTTTTTACTTCCAATTGTAGTCTGTATGGCATTTGTAAGGGATGTGTCTCCTTTGTTTTTTGTTTATTCAGGAATCAGTTTATTTGTTTTTTTACTGTTTATCAGATTGTTACGAGTAGTTATTATTGGTTTTAACAGCATGAGAGTTTCCAAATTCTATTTATTTTTATATCTTTGCACCCTTGAAATATTACCTTTTGTAATAATTGTGAAGATATTTTTACTCAATACAAAATAGTTTTCTTTTTAAAAAGTAGTATTTATTTTGTTTGTTTCACTAAAATGCAACAAAATTGAAAGTTAAAACATTACTTGTATCTCAGCCTAAACCTGCTGAAGGGGATAAATCTCCATATCTTGATCTTGCAAAAAAATGCAATGTGAAGATCGATTTTCGTCCTTTTATTCATATAGAAGGGGTTTCGGCTCAAGATTTCAGAAAAGATAAAGTGAATATTGCTGAGTATACTGCAGTAATTATGACCAGTAGGAATGCAGTTGATCATTATTTTAGAATGTGTCAGGAAATGAGAGTTACAGTTCCTGAGACGATGAAATATTTTTGCGTTTCAGAATCTACGGCTTTCTATCTTCAAAAATACGTCTTGTACCGTAAGCGTAAGATCTTTCACGGAAAACAAACAGTAAGCGACTTAATGGAAGTGATAAAAAAACACAAGCAGGAAAATTTTTTACTTCCCTGCTCCGATATTGCCCGAGAAGAGATTGCAGATAAATTAGAAGCTGTAAAAATTAAATTTACAAAAGCTGTAATGTTTCGCACTGTTGCTAGTGATTTGAGTGATTTGGCGAATGTTAATTATGATATTTTAGTGTTTTTTACACCAGCAGGTATCAAATCTCTTTTCAAGAATTTCCCAAAATTCAAACAGAATAACACTCGTATTGCCTGTTTTGGACCTACTACTGCAAAAGCGGTAAAGGAAGCTGGATTAAATCTAGATATTCATGCACCTAATCCCAAAGCCCCTTCCATGACAATGGCTTTAGAACAATATATTATAGCAGCCAACAAGTCAAAATAATAATCTAAGTTGTTTTTAATCGCCTCAATTCTAAAATACTTCGTTCACTTTTTTGTTGTGATAAAGGTTAATTAATTTTACTTTTATAGTTGCAATGCAAACATTTTCCAAAAACGAACGTTTATGCAGTAAGATTTTAATTGATCGGCTGATGGCAAATGGTAAACCATTTAATTATTCGCCTTTTAGGATTAGTTGGATTCCTATAGCAGAAAGTTCAGCACCTGTAAAAATAGTAATCAGTGTCCCAAAACGTTCTTTTAAAAAAGCTGTTGACCGTAATCGCTTGAAGCGCCAGATAAGGGAAGCATACAGAAAAGAAAAACAAAATACGTATACTGTTTTAGGAGAAAAAAAAATATTACTAATCTTGATCTACACGGCCAAAACTAAATTGGAATTTAAAGAGATAGAGCAGAAATTGAAAGAAGCATTTAAACGCTTAAATAATACACTGATCAGCGATTTTAAATGAAGTGGATAAGCAAACCCTTTAGTTTTTTGTTCATTACATTGATTAAATTGTATCAATATACGGTTTCTCCATTGTTGGGTCCTGCTTGCAGATTCGAACCTTCCTGCTCCCAGTATGGGATAGAAGCATTTAAAAAGTACAGTTTTTTTAAAGGTTTTGGTTTAACTGTAAAACGTATTTCTAGATGCCATCCATGGGGGGGGCATGGTCATGATCCGGTTCCTTAGGCAAACAGTGAAGTAACGTTGAACTAAAAACAATATCTTCATTTAGGAATTTCGAAAACAATTGTAGTTTTAAAAAGATTAAAAAGTATAGATATTAAAAACAAATACGATGAAAATAGTTATTAAAAAATTTAAAGTAGTATTCATTGCAATTGCTATTGCCTTATACGGTTTTATCTCTTTCAGCTTTGTTGACAGCTATTTCGAAGTTTCCAAAAATCTAGACATTTTTGCGACCCTCTTCCGTGAGCTGAATATTTATTATGTTGACGAAACGAATCCTGGTGACTTGATGAAAAAAGGAATTGATGACATGCTCGCATCATTAGACCCCTACACAAATTTTATTCCTGAATCTGAAATAGAAGATTATCGTTACATGACTACGGGACAGTATGGCGGCATTGGCGCCTTGGTTCGTCAGATTGGCGACTATGTTGTTATCTCAGAACCCTATCAAGGTTTCCCTGCGCAAAAAGCGGATTTAAGAGCGGGAGATAAAATTCTTAAAGTAAATGATATTGATGTAAAAGGTAAAAAAACGGATGACATCAGCAAATATTTGAAAGGACAGGCAAGTACCAGCATTAAATTATTAATTGAAAGAGAAGGAGAATCAAAACCGATCGAAAAAATAATTAATCGTGAAGAAATAAAAATTAAAAGCGTGCCCTATTCCGGCATGGTTTCCAAAAATGTTGGATATATAAAACTTTCAGGATTTACGGAGAGTGCCGCAGCAGAAGTAAAAGCTGCGTTATTAGATTTGAAAAAGAATCCTGACCTAAAATCGTTGGTCTTAGATCTTCGTGGCAATCCTGGTGGACTTTTAAAAGAAGCAATAGATATCGTGAATCTTTTTGAAGAAAAAGGAACAGAGATCGTGAGTACACGTGGTAAGGTAAAAGATTGGGATAAAATCTATAAAGGCAACAGTTCTCCTGTTGATCTTTCAATACCTGTTGTTGTATTGGTTGACAGAGGTTCTGCTTCCGCTTCCGAAATTGTATCGGGATCGTTACAGGATCTTGATAGAGGAGTGGTGATCGGACAACGATCATACGGAAAAGGATTGGTGCAGCAAACCCGTCCTTTGAGCTATAATGCGCAACTAAAAGTAACAGTTGCTAAATATTATACACCAAGCGGAAGATGCATTCAAGCATTGGATTATTCCCATCGAAATGAAGATGGGAGTGTGGATAAAGTAGCAGATTCATTAATTACTGCTTTTAAAACTAAAAACGGCAGAATTGTTTATGACGGTGGAGGAATTGCTCCGGATCTTACCGTTGAACCTCAGAAATTCAGTAGTATATTAGGCAGTCTTGTTACAAAAAATTTGATTTTCGATTTTGCTACCAGCTACCGCATTGCTCATTCAACTATTATTTCTGCTAAAGATTTTAAATTATCAGATGCTGATTACGATTCTTTTGTTGCATTTTTGGGCAATAAGGAATATGATTACACAACCAAAACGGAAAAAGCTTTAGAAGATTTTCAAAACGATGCCAAAGCCGATAAATCAATTGATTTGATTGGAGCGGATATAGAAGCATTGAAAAGTAAAATTACACATAACAAAAAAGATGATCTAGTAAAATATAAATCCGAGATCAGTCAATTTTTAGAAGAGGAGATTGCATCCCGTTACTATTTTCAGGATGGTCGATTGGAAGCATCATTAAAAGATGATAAAGAAATAGCAGAGGCTTTAGCTTTGTTAAATGATACAGAAAAGTATACCAAAATATTGACAACCCCTGGCGTAATTGACACTCATCATTCGGGATCCGATAAATCAAAAGATCATAAAAAAACGAAAGAAAATTAATATTGAATTGTTTTAATGCTAAGACATCCATTAACCCGGATGTTTTTTTTACAATTTTAAAGTTTTAACACAATTAATTTGCAACATTTGCGTTGCAATTAGCTATGAGGAAATCTCTACTCTCCGAAAAGTATCATACATATGTTTATATTTTCGCCCTAATTTTATTAGTGATAGGATTACCGCTTTCAAAATTTTTGATGAGCCTTTCTCAAATTATTTTATTTTGTAATTGGGTTTTGGAGGGTAACTTATTAAATAAATTTACCTCATTTAAAAATAATAAATCTGCTCTAATTATCTGTTCATTATTATTGTTGCATTTGTTAGGGTTATTCTACACTTCTGATTTTACATATGCTTTTAAAGATATTCGAATAAAAGCCCCATTGCTAGTCTTGCCGCTCATTTTATCTACATCAAAACCTCTTTCAAAAAGAGTAATTGATGCTATTATGCAATTTTTTGTCGGTGCAATTATTATTGGAACAATTATCAGTACGCTAATTTTGACAGGAATGCTGCATCGAGAGATAGTTGACATTCGAAGCGTCTCTATTTTTATTTCTCATATTCGATTTGCCTTATTAATTTGTATCGCCCTATTTATCTCGGGGTATTTTATATATTTTAATACTAATGTTGCTTTCAAGTTGTTCTGGATATCAGTTGCGTTATGGCTAATTACCTTTTTAGTGATAACAGAATCAATCACAGGGCTTGTAGCATTGTGTTTTTCAACATTTGTTGTATCTGGATATGCAATTTTAACTTCTAAAATAAAAGCATTGAAATATGCTGCATTTTTTATGGTTTCATTAATTGGCATATTTGTATTTTATTTGTCTGTTAAAATTAACAATGGTTCTGTTGAATCAGAAAAAATTGATTTTTCGAAATTGGAAACTACCACTTCCAGAGGAAATTTATATTCACATGAGAGAGATAGCAAACTTACAGAAAACGGTCATTATGTTTGGATTTACTATTGTAATAATGAACTCGAAGAGTCCTGGAATAATAGGAGTGCAATAAAATTTACAGAAAAAGATTTAAAAGACAATTATATAAACTTTACACTAATGCGTTTTTTAGCATCGAAAGGCTTAAGAAAGGATGCCGATGCTGTAAATTCATTAACTGAGCAAGAAGTGAAATCTATTGAAAGAGGAGTAGCGAATGTGAACTATCAAACTCTTTCTAGTTTGGAAGGTCGTTTGCATGAGATTTCTTGGGAGCTTAATTTGTATAAAACAACAGGTGATCCAAATGGTCATTCAATTACTCAGCGTTTTGAATTTTGGAAAGCTGCAATCGGTATTATAAAAGAGAACATTTTTTTTGGAGTTGGAACAGGTGATGTACAGAAAGCATTCGAGATGCAATACGAAAAAATGAATTCTCCATTATTAAAAGAGTGGAGGTTACGAGCTCACAATCAATATCTATCTATTACTGTAGCATTTGGAATTGTTGGATTGCTTTGGTTTTTGATCACACTTTTTTATCCGATTTTTTTAAGTAGAAAAAAAATAGATTATTTGTACGTTACTTTTTTATTGATAGCTATTGTTTCTTTTTTGACAGAAGATACTCTTGAAACACAAGCTGGAGTGACTTTTTTTGCCTTCTTTAATTCTTTCCTGCTGTTTATTTATTCCCCGAAAAATAATTAGCGTTTATTCAACAACAAGCAAGCAACCTGAAGTGGCTGAACCTCATTCATGCAATGGCAGGTTTGTGGCGACTTTTTACAATCGAAGCAGGATCTGTTAACACAAACAAATTGTGCATTTTTACCAATAGGTTGCCATCTTCCGGGGTGCATTGGCCTGATAGGAGGATAAATGCCAATGGCTCCAATGCCACAGGCAGCAGCAATGTGAAGAGGTCCCGTACTAGCAGCAACTAAATAATCTGCCTTACTTATGAAATAAATGAATTCGTTCAGTGAAAATTTTCCAGTAACATCCACCACCGTTGAAGGTAATGTTTTTATCCAATCACTTAGTGCTATTTTTTCTTTATCAGTTCCGCTGATGAATAGTTTATATTTATCGTTTGGCAGGAGGTCAATTAGTTTTTTGTAGTTTTCCAAACTCCATTCACGGGCACTTGCATTTGATTTTGGATGCAGAATTACATTAATCTTAGAGTGATCAATCAGCGATGTATAAATAGTTTCTGTTGCAGGAATTTTTTTAAATTCGGTAAATTCTGAAAGCTCTTTCAAGGAGGGAACACTTATTATTCCTAGTGGTTCCAAAAGTTTGCAATTTAATTGTGCTTCGTGTAAATCAGAATTTTTTCTGCTTAACCGAACAAACGTATTTATTTTCCCCCAATGAAATAAACGATTTGTTGTACCTATTCTAACTGGAACTCCCGCTTTTTTTGCTAGTACGGCTATTCTTTTATTTGGAAAAACATGAAGGAACACATCTGCATTTATTTTTTTGAATTCACCTGTGGCAGCTGTATCATCCATTTTTAAAAGCATATCCGCATTGATGAATTCATCAACGTATTGACTACATTTTACGATGGCCTCAGTATAGGTTCTTCCAATAAAAATGATTTTTGCCTGCGGATATTTTTGTTTGATGATACCGCACAAAGGCAATGTAAGTATAACATCTCCGATGGCATCGGTGCGGCTGATGATGATCCGTTGTATGTTGTTTTTTAGAGGCATTTATTTTTTTACAGAATAATGATCACGCAATTTTTTGTATTTGAGGTAGGTTGCATACGCGGAAATGCGGCAAACAATATACCCTGCTTTCCCATCTAAAAAACCTAAGTTTATAAAATAATCGCGGATGAATTTTATAACTGGACGAATTACTAACTTAAAAAAGGAAGCCCTCTTACCGTTATCGAATAATTCCTTAGCGGCAATGTCTGTAAATTTTTGAGCCTGCATATAATGCTGCTCCATAGAATAATAGCTGTAATGATGCAAATCACCTTTTAATAAAATAGCTTCTTGTTTTGAATTGATTACCAATTTCTCATGAATGATGCCTTCCCATTTGGTGATGCGTCTGTCGAAAATTCTAATTTTTGTATCGGGATACCAACCGCAATATTTTATCCAGGAACCGCAGTAATTGGTTAATCGATGAAATTTATAAGTCTTTAATTCTGTTCCCTCTTTGGCTTTTAAAATCGAATTTTTTAATTCATCTGACAATGATTCATCAGCATCTAAGGATAAAATCCAATCGTATTTGGCTTGCGAGTTTGCAAAATTCTTTGTGTCCGAATAACCTTCCCATTTTCGAGAGATGAAATTTACATCGAATTCTTTGGAAATAATTTCTGTTGCGTCTTTAGAAAAGGAATCGACAATCACTATATCATCGGCTATTCCCTGAATAGATTCAAGGCAGCGTCCAATGTTTTTTTCTTCATTAAAAGTTATGATAACAACGGATAATTGGGGCATTTATAGATTGCTTTGTATTTCACAAAAGTAACACAATTTTAACCACATAGGAACATAGAAAAGGAGGATACTATAGAAAAATAAATTTTTACACAGAGAGCTATGTAAACGGATTGTGCCGGCTATGTCAAGCAAAGCGTCTTTTTTATCTATGTATCTATGTGGTTAATTTTTCACATTTTGTATTATCTTTGCTATGAATGTCAACTACTCAACTACTCATAAAACAATTACAGAAAGGCGACCAAAAAGCGTTGGCTCGTTGTATTACTGTTGTTGAGAATGAGCTGGATGGATATGAAGAAATTCTGACCACTTTAAAGTTCAATCAAGCCATTCCTGTGGTTGGAGTTACTGGCCCTCCAGGAGCTGGTAAAAGTACATTGATCAATGCACTTATTAAAAAATTAACAGATGAAAATAAATCGGTTGGAGTAATTGCGATTGATCCAACCTCTCCTTTTAATTTCGGATCCTTGTTGGGCGACAGATTGCGTATGGCCGAACATTTTAATAATGAAAAAGTGTTTATCCGCTCATTGGCCACGAGAGGTTCATTGGGTGGTTTATCTGCAAAAATAATAGAGATCGTAGATGTGATGCGCGCCTCTTCGTTTGATTATATAATTGTGGAAACTGTTGGTGTTGGGCAGAGTGAAGTGGAGGTTGTAGGATTGGCTGATACAACAGTTTTAGTTTTGGTTCCTGAATCCGGTGACGATGTACAAGCAATAAAATCAGGAATAATGGAAATTGCAGATATTTTTGTGGTAAATAAATCGGATAGAGACGGTGCGAACACGTTCATTAAAAATATTATTCAGTTGGTTCATTCTAAATATGCAACTGCCTGGAATATTCCTGTAATTAAGTCAATCGCTACAAAAGGAGAAGGGGTTGAGGAATTGATCGAAGCGATAAATAAACACAAAACGATAGGTGTAAATACAAAACGTTCTTATTTGCTTGCTGAAAAAGCATACCGCTTGCTTCAGAATAATAAAATGAAAGGGATTTCCAAAAGCGATCTGAAAGGACAGATTGAAGAAGCTTTAAAAACAAAAGATTTTAATTTGTATACCTTCGTTAAGAGTTTGAAATAAGTATGAAATTAATTCTTAGCTTTCTCAACTCTTATCAAAAAATGACAGCATTCAATGGAGCTGAAAAAAAAAAACATTAATAGTTATTCCTGGAAATAAACCCTTTTCACTCTTCTCGATACATTCGTTAACACTTCATAGGGTATCGTACCGATATCTTTAGCAACATCAGCAATAGGATTGAGGTCACCAAAAATAATTACTTCATCATTTTCGTTGACTTGAATGTCGGTAATATCGATCATACACATATCCATGCAAACATTTCCAATAATTGGTGCTTCTTTTCCCTTTACAATCATTTTGCCTTTTCCGTTGCTGAGCTTTCGACTAAGCCCATCAGCATAGCCAATGGGAACGGTTGCAATTTGCATGTCCCGCGTAGCTATCCCTTTTCTGCTATATCCGATAGTTTCTTTTGCAGAAATGTTTTTTATCTGGGAAATACTAGATTTTAAAGTGCTCACATTTTGTAATTGTGTTTGTTCGGTTGCATTCGCTCCAATCCCATATAAACCAATTCCCAAACGAACCATTTCAAATTGTGCATCCGGAAAACGAGAAATACCAGCTGAATTTAATATATGTTTGATGATTGGATAATTAAAATATGACTTTATTTTTTCACTTATCACATTCAGTTTTTTTATTTGTTGCCAGGTGAAATCATCGTGATCGCTTTCATCACTTGCGGCTAAATGAGAAAAGATCGATTTTATTATCAGGTTTTTATTATTGCTGATTCGAACAATCAATTCATTTACTTCCTCTTCATCAAATCCAAGGCGATGCATACCTGTGTCTAATTTAATATGAATAGAAATAGGCTGCATGTTTTTTCTATCACTGCGTTTTAAAGTTTCCTCAAACAAACTCAATACTCTGAAACTATATATTTCAGGCTCGAGGTTGAAGTGTATCATCGCATCATAACTTTGTTCTTCTGGATTCATTACCATAATCGGCATGGTGATGCCTGCTTTACGCAATTCAATTCCTTCATCCGCATAAGCAACCGCTAAATAATCTACACGGTGAAATTGAAGAATATTGGCTATTTCAAAACTTCCGCTTCCGTAAGAAAATGCTTTTACCATTGCCATTACTTTGGTATCGGCTTTTAATTTTGAGCGATAATAATTTAAGTTGTGAACGATGGCATTTAAATTTATTTCTAAAACTGTTTCGTGTGCTTTCTGCTGTATGATTTTACTAATAGCTTCGAAACTAAATGCACGAGCACCTTTCAAGAGAATAGTTTCTTCTCTAAAAAAAGAATTGTTGAACTGTTGAAGGAAATCAGCTGTCGATTTATAAAAACTCTTTTCGCACTCGAATTGATTTGCTTGAGAAGAGATCCCTTCTCCGATTCCGATTAATCGTGAAATTCCTTTTTTGTGAATCAACTCTGCTACCTCTTTGTAGAGCATTTTATCGTTTTGTCCGCTCTGCAGAATATCTGACAATATAATTGTTTTCTTCGGGTGTTGCTTTTGTTGGTTTAAGAAATCCAATGCAATCGCTAAAGATCCTAAGTCGGAATTGTAACTATCGTTGATGATCGAACAATTATTAATTCCTTCTTTTAATTCCAACCGCATTGCAACCGGACTGAGTAATCTCATACGATTGTTTATCACTTTATTCTCATATCCTAAATAGAGCATGGTTGCCCAGCAGTGAATTGTATTTTCAATACTTGCCTCGTCAGTAAAGGGAATCGTAATGCGGATGAAATCATTTTTATAAACCCCCTGTATTTCAGTATCGCTGTCTGTTTTTGTAATACGTCCAATTAATAAATCAGCACGAAGTTTTTTTGACCAGGTAAAAAATTTTGTATCGGAAAATAATTTATTGTTAGTGATTTCATCTTGAATGGACAAATAATCTTTACAATAAATTAATACTTCTGAATTCGAAAATAATTTTAATTTCTCACAAACTTTTTGTTTTTGATTTTCAAAGTTTTCATCGTGTGCTTGCCCAATGTTTGTGAACACACCAATGGTAGGTTGAATAATATTTTCGAGCAACTTCATTTCTTGTGATTTTGAAATGCCTGCCTCGAAAATCCCTAAATCATGTTCTTCAGATATTTGCCAAATAGAAAGAGGAACTCCTACTTGTGAATTGAAGCTTTTCGGACTGCGTACAATATTTTTGTCTTCACGCATTAATTGATATAACCATTCTTTAACTATGGTTTTTCCGTTACTACCGGTAATACCAATCACCGGAATTTTAAATTGCTCCCTGTGATACACACACAATTTCTGTAAAGCAAAGAGTGTATCACTAACGAATATAAAATTTGTAGCGGTAAATGTCGCTATATTTTGTGGAAGACTGGAAACTACAAAATTGCGAACGCCCTTTTCAAATAAATCGTTTAGATAGGTGTGCCCATCGTGGCGGTCTCCTTTTATAGCGAAAAAAAGAGATGTTTCTGCATTCGACAATTTACGACTATCAATCAATAAATTTTTAATTGATGCGGCAGAGCTACCATTTAATGTTCCATTTATAACAGAAGCGATATCGGATATGGAGTAGTTCATTTTATTTTTTTGCAGCCACAAAGCAATCTCTGCAAAGCGGTTCATAATTGTTTGTTTCGCCAAGAACCACCAAAGCCGAATCATCAGATATGCGCTGTGAATGATTGGCAATATTTCCACAGCGCATGCAGATAGCGTGTACTTTTGTAACATGTTCTGCAATTGCCAATAATGAAGGAATCGGACCGAAAGGTTTCCCTAAATAATCCATATCTAATCCGGCAACGATTACCCGAATACCACTATCGGCAAGCTGATTGCAAACATCAACTAGTCCTGAATCAAAAAACTGGGCTTCGTCAATACCCACTACATCAACATCACTCGCTAATAATAATATATGAGACGAGGCTGGAACGGGTGTAGAATGAATTGAATTGCCTTCATGTGAAACAACGTTGTTATCATGATAACGAGTATCGATTTCGGGTTTGAAAATTTCCACTTTTTGCTTTGCGTATTGGGCGCGCTTCATTCTTCGGATGAGTTCCTCGGTTTTACCTGAAAACATAGAGCCGCAAATGACTTCGATTGAGCCTTTTCTTTTATGCAGATGAATCGTGTTTTCGAGAAACATATTGTTGATTTTGTTTGAAAAAATCTTAGTTAAATATTCGCAATTTTAATGTATTTTTATTTAAAATAAAATCTCGTATCAACTATTCGGGATTTACAAAAAAGGAAAGATTATTAAAAGATCTTTTCATTTTGATTGACAACAAATTTAGTCAAAAAAGCGTTTTGTTTTTTAACCCGTTAAAATAAAATAATGGAGAAGTCCGACATCAGAAAAGAGATTGCTGTTTTAATCAATAGCATCAAGGAGCATTCCGATAATATTGGCGATAAAGTGCATATTCCTCAATTGGAATTGGAGTTGATCCTTCTAAAAATTGAAAAATTATATAAGAAATCAATTGTTTTTAATCACCTGCATTCGCTCCCGGCTATTGCTGATAAAGTAGTTTTAAAACCAAAAGCGGAGGAGTCTGTTGTTGAAAAAGTGGTTGCCCCACTTCCGATAGTTCAAAAAAAGACAGAGCTTATTAAGCCGATTGAAGCCTCAGAAAAGCCTATTGACCTTTTTGGAAGCGAATTGCCTCCTATAATTGAAAAGCCAAAAGTTGAAAAAAAGACAGAGAAGAAAGAAGAAAAGCCTTTTCTTAATAACATTCAGAAACCCGCAATTGATGATATTAATAAGGCAATCGGACTCAATGATAAATTTTTGTTTTCCAATGAACTTTTTGCCGGAAATATGCAGGAGTATAATATTGCAATTCAGCAGTTAAATAGTGCAGGAAGTTTAGAGTCGGCAATGGATTATCTCGTTAACTTGCAACAATTGTATGACTGGGATACTGAAAAAGAGACAGTGAAACATTTATTCGATCTTGTAGACAGAAGATATAGTTAGTTGCTCGTGATTGGTTGCATTAATTCATTCAATTTCGAAAATACTATGTACTCCAAAATTTATTTCGTTTTTATTTTTCTTAGCCTTATCGGCTTCTCTGTTTTCCCCCAAGAAATAAAAAAAGGAGAGGTTTATATATATGCACGACAGGTTGTAGATACTTTGGCTTCCGAAAGTATGCATGGAAGAGGATATGTTAATGCTGGGGATAGTATTGCAGCGAATTATATTAAAACGGAATTTAAAAAGGCGGGACTAAGCTCCTTCTCAGGCGATTATTATCAGAAGTTTGAATTTCCAATAAATACGTTTCAGAATGAAACCCCTTCTTTTTCCATCAATCATTTGAATGAGCAATGGAAAGCAGGGCAGAATTATTTAGTTTCTGCCGGGTGTCCTTCTATTATTAAACAAAAAGAACTGGAGGCCGTTTGGTTCGACAGTGCAACCGTATCGTCTTTGGAATTAATGAAAAAATTCACAAAGAAAAAATTTGAACGAAAATGGATCATTATCGATTCGCATGGAATTACTGATAAAGACAAATTAAAATTATTTGATTTCATGAAAGCGAATCCATATAATGCTTTTGGAATTGTATTCGTGAATGACAAAAAATTAACATGGACATGCTCACAGAAAGTAAGCAAATTTCCTTCTGTTGAACTATTAATTAATGATTCATTGCGAAACCGAATCGTAAAAAGTAAAAAAATAAATATTGCTTTTGAATCAAAAAATAAATTTATTCCTAAACATATTTCCCAAAATGTAATCGGCTATATTCAAGGTTCTATTTATCCCGATTCATTTATTATTTATTCAGCACATTATGATCATCTCGGTCAAATGGGTAAAGATGTTTATTTTCCTGGAGCAAATGATAACGCCAGTGGTTGTGCCATGTTGCTGAATCTTGCCAATTATTATACTAAGCTTAAATATAAACCGAAATGTTCCATAGTTTTTATTGCTTTTTGCGGTGAGGAAGTTGGTTTATTGGGCTCAAAATATTTTACTGAACATCCTGTATTTCCATTAAAAAATATAAAATTCGTTTTTAATATGGATATAATGGGAACTGGAGAGGAAGGAATTACGGTGGTGAATGGTTCTGTTTTTAAAACAGAATTTGATATGATGAAAGAAATCAATTCACAAAATAATTATATTAAAGATATAAAGATGCGAGGAAAAGCTGCTAATAGTGATCATTATGCGTTTTCAGAAAAAGGTATTAAGTCGTTTTTTATTTATACGATGGGCGGAATAAAAGCATATCACGATATTTATGATCGATCAGAAACATTACCTTTGAATGAGTTTGAAAATTTATTTAACTTGATCACAAAGTTTGGTGATTATTTGCAAAATTAATGACGGCAATAGGAAAATGTGTCTGCTAAAATTAAATACGTATCAGGAGAACTATTTTCTTTTTAAAAGGGGAATAAATAAAATTAAAATTTATCAGGAGTCTAACTACAATATTCTCCGAATAATTTATAAAAAATGAAATTATACATCGTTCCTACACCCATTGGAAACCTGGAGGATATTACACTCCGAGCAATTCGTATTTTAAAAGAAGTTGATTTGATTTTGGCAGAAGACACCCGCAAGTCGGGTATTTTATTAAAGCATTTTGATATCAACAAAAAGATGCTTGCGCATCATATGCACAACGAACATAAAACGGTGGAGATGATTTCTGCTCGTATCGCCAATGGTGAAAAAATTGCACTGATTACCGATGCTGGTACTCCCGGAATTTCAGACCCGGGATTTTTATTGATACGTGAATGTATTTCAAAAGGTATTGAGGTTGAATGTTTGCCTGGCCCAACCGCATTTGTGCCCGCCTTGGTAAATTCTGGACTTGCCAGTGATGCCTTTTGTTTTGAAGGTTTTTTACCTCAAAAAAAGGGCCGTCAAACAAAAATAAAATCCTTGGTTAATGAGCACCGAACGATAATATTTTATGAATCGCCTCATCGTTTAGTAAAAGCTCTCGAACAATTTATTGAATTTTTTGGTGCAGATAGAAATGCTTCAATCTCTAGAGAATTATCAAAGATGTTTGAAGAAAATAAAAGAGGGACATTGCAAGAGTTAGCCGACTATTTTAAAACGAAAACTGTTAAAGGGGAGATTGTGATTGTTTTAGAAGGGAAAAAAGTGGAAGGAAAAAAGAATAAAGAGAAAATCGAAGTGAATAATAATGAAGAAGAATAAATAAAATTTTAGGATGGCTAAAGAAACAAATTATGCAGGTGCCCCTCCGGGAACATTGGTTTACTTAGGAGATAAGCAAACAAACCGTGTAAAAATTTCGCTTATAGAATTTAATGAAACCGATTATTTTGAGAAGGATTTTTATGATTTCTCTGAATGTTTGAGCATGGTTAATCCAAAAATGGTGAGATGGCTGAATGTTGATGGGATACATAATGTAGAATTCATTGATGCAATTGGAAAACACTTTAATATTCATCCTCTTACATTAGAAGATATTGTAAATACCAACCAACGACCTAAATTTGAAGAGTATGATAATTATGTTGTATCGATCATGAAAATGCTGTACTATAATTCCGAATTATTGTCGGAACAATTAAGTGTTGTTTTGATGGATGGAATTGTTATATCTTTTCAGGAAGCTGAAGGTGGAGATGCATTTGAATTGATTAGAAACAGAATCCGTGCCGGAAAAGGCCGCATCCGAAAAATGGGAGCCGATTATTTATCCTATGCTTTAGTAGATGCTGTGGTTGATTGTTATTTCGGTATCCTTGAGAAAATTGGTGACAGAATCGAAGTGTTGGAAGAAGATTTAATTGATGAGCCAACGAAAGAAACCATGCGTCAGTTACATGATATGAAAAGGGAGATGATTTATATAAGAAAATCTGTTTGGCCGATGCGAGAATTGATTAACAACATGGAAAGGAGTGAAACAGAATTAATTAAACCAAGTACAGATATCTATTTGCGTGATGTTCATGATCATACCATTCGTGTCATCGACACTGTTGAAACGTATCGCGATTTACTTTCCGGTATGATGGACATTTATCTTTCGAGTGTTAGCAATAAAATGAATGAAGTAATGAAAGTGTTAACCATCATCACAACAATTTTTGTTCCCGTTACTTTCATTGCTGGAGTTTATGGAATGAATTTCGATACTATGCCCGAACTTAAATCAAAGTGGGGGTATCCGTTCACCTGGTTAGTAATGCTTACAACAATGATTTCCTTATTGATCTATTTCAGAAAAAAGAAATGGCTATGATATTTTTATGAATTCATCGGACAGCGTTTACAGCGCTTATCTTTTTTATAATTTTTACAACATTTTTTTTTAAGTTTTTTACATTCCATTGTTTCTGGATAAAAACGCCATAAACTAGTAGCGACATTTTCTGTTATCGCCTTAGGAATATAAAATATATTTTGCGGTAAATTCATTTACCCTGCAAATGTGAGAAAATTCGATGATCAATTCAATACCTAAAAGCGGGTATTTACTCCACTTTATTTTGTTTTTTTAATGCATTACAATGCCAAGCATTTGTAATTTGGATGTTAATATTTTGCTAGAATAACAGAATTAAAGGGTTCGACTTTTCGGAATGTTTTAAACCCCTTTTTTAGTTTAAGAGAAAGTCAATGTATAGCGATTGACTTTCTCTTAAACTCATTTTTATCTAATGATAGAAATCTTTTTAGAAACGACTCCTCTACTTGATTGTATATTTAAAAGATACATTCCATTCTTTAAATTTGAATCTTCAATATTTATTTCAATGTTGTTTTCGCCTGAATAAAAGGATGTTTGATCAATTGTCTTAACCACTTTTCCTAAAAGATCTAGCACTACAATTTTTAGAGATTCGGAATGTGATAAATAAAATTGAACGTGAAATAAATTACTTGAAGGATTAGGATAAATATAAATGTTTGATTGATTTAAAACGGCTTCGTTTATGCCAACACTAACATTACAAACACCTGGAAGATTAGCATCCATCCAAATTATACGATCGTTTATCCATGTTTTTAATGCAGTAATTTCTCCAGAATAATCTGATGGAATCGGACTCGGATTTGGCCACGTATATATTCCTAAAATAGGCCAAACTGTGAAATGTCTTGTTTTAGATTCGTTAAGATATACTGCTATTGAATCAACGTAATTATTTAAAACCGGAATGCTTAATGTCGATAAACGTAGTTCATCCCATCTGCATCTTAATTGGGCAGTATAACTGGGATCTTGTAATAATTTCCCCCACCAGAAAGGGACTTGCCACGTATCGGAACCGCAAACAGATGAAAAGTCGTAAGCCCAACCAGCAGTATCAAAGCCTTCACAATAATCAGCATTCCACCATGCTAAGTTATAATCCCAAGCCGGACCGGCTTTAATTTTACCTCCATTGCTTTGTTTATCTTTAAATAAAAATGCACTTAGGCGGTAGCCATCAACATTTTTACTTACTTCATTTAAAATAAAATAATCAATAAAGGAATTTACTCCTATATATTTTCTATAACCATTAATTGGATCAGCAAAGGTTGAACTATTCAATACATTTTCAACGGTGTCCATATACGATTGAATGTATGCTCTTTGTTGCGGAACAATTGTTCCATTTTCGGGGTATTCATGAACAAATTTAATAGGAGTACCTGCAGTAGAAGGATAGGATGAAGTCCAAAAACTTCCTGCTCCATCGTCTCTGTCAACTTTAATGATATAGCCTCCTGTTAATTCATCGCCTGTAATATCAGTAGGTAATAATTTTGCAATACTCACTCTGGCAGAGTCTCTTTTTATTTTTTCCATCATCACGTATATCCCCTTGTATTGTCCATCAATCATCAATTCACAAAACTTAGTACGAGAAGCATAATGTCCTGTTTTGTTTGCGATGTCATAGCTTAAAACATTTCTCATACATGTTTTGTCATCATATGGAGCATATAGAATCCAGTCGTTTTCTTCAGGCATTCCCAAAATCATTGTGTCTTTTTGAGTCCCGTTCACGTCACGAGTCTCAAAGCCATAACTTTTTTGTGGGAAACTAGCAGAACTTGAACCTCTAAGTTCGATTCCAATTTTATTGTTGTAATTATTATAAGGGTCTGTTAAGTAATTTCTTACTCCAGCACCATTATAAATGATGCCCATAGTTGCTCCTATTTTAGGTTCAGTTGGTATTGCAACTCCACCGGTATTAATAATAACGATTGGTAAATTACTACTGGTGAAATTAATATTTCCTGCTGGCGTATTGCTAAATTTGATACTCCAGGAAATTACATTTCCAACTTCAGTAACTGTTTGATCACGAATCATTAAATTCCAAGTTCCATTCGGATTTTGCCCGTTATTAAAGGATGCTAAGGCTTCGGTAGGTTTGAAAACGCCCGTGAAAGGAGCCGTGCCACTACTTGTCGATGTTGTTGCCGTATCGTTAAAAACGGTGTTTGTATAATTGTTTCCTGTTCCCCCAGCAAACGATGTTAGTACAAACATAGAACCGGCTGGTGATTGCAATTTCATTCTAAGATCCACGTCATTCGTATGTAATACGTTTATGGTTATTGATTCTATTCCAAATGTGCTCGTGTTAATTGCGGTTGCCAAACCACTAACCGGTATGGGATAGTAGTTGTATACATTATCGTCGGTGATGCTTCCTCCAATAGTATTTGTGAAAGTTTGTGCTTGTGTTATTGAAACTATAAAACAAGATATTATGAGTAGAAAATATTTTTTCATTTGGCTTAATTAAATAATTAATGGATTAATACTATTTTTTCGGTTTGGAACTTTGGGGTTGAATTATATACTTTACATATGTATATACCGTTAGATAAATCTGTAACATTTATGCTTGTTTGATTGGCATTCACATTCATTTTCATTATTAGTTTACCATTTATATCAAACAATTCGATCTGTTTTATTAGTTCTTTAGTATTCGAAAAAATAGTTAAATTATCGATTGCTGGATTAGGGAAAAAACTAAAATTCGCAGGACGCATTTCTATTTCTTCCACCGAAGTAAAATCGCAGTTAAATGTATTGCCAGGTATATTTAAATCTAACCATGCAATACGTAAATCAATCCAGTCTTTGAATTTTGTAATTTGTCCTGCAAAAGTTATTGGATCGGGTTCCATTTCAGGTGTTCCGGTACTCACACCTAAATTCCCCCATCTTTGGAAATGACGATTTTGAGCAGCATTTAAATAGATAGAAATAGAATCGATATAATTATTAAGATAGCTGCTACTTAAAATAGTAGTTCTAAAATATTCCCAACGACAACGCAGTGTATTTTGAAATGCAGTATCTTGCATAAGTCGAACATACCAACCTGGTGAGTTTACATCTGGGCCGCAATCATTTATATGATGTGCCCATCCCGATCCGTCTGTTGCAGAAAAAATAGAGCATTCATTTATGTTTTTCCATGCCCAATCAAAATCCCAAACAGGTCCAGCTTTAAGTTTAGAAACTGCTGTAGCTGTATTATTATCTTTATGAAAATAGCTACTTTTTTTAAAGCCGTCATTATTTCTAGCCAATTCATTCACAATAAGATAATCAATAAATGATTTAGTGCCGATGTATTTTTTGTATCCATTTAGTGTATCCGCGAAATTTGCTCCATATAAAGCGGTCTCAAAATCATTCATATATGTTTGAATGTACGTTTTTTGCTGAGGGGTAATTGAAGTTGGCTTCGGATAATCATAAACTAAATTTACATTAAATGTTGGGTGATCTATTGGATGGTAATTTAGTAACCAACTATTACTTGCGTCCCAATAGTCGTTTTTAATAATATAACCACCTGTTACATTTATACCTGTATTTTCAGTGGAGTCTAATTTTGCAATGTCTACTCTATTACTATCTCTCTTAATAGATTCCATCAATAAATAGATTCCTTGATAGCTCCCGTTCAGAACAACTTCACAGAATTGGCTTCTCGCGCCATAATGCCCCATTTCACTAAAAAGTTTATAAGGTAATGTGTTACGCATAAATGCTTTATCATTATAATTTGCAATCAGGCACCAATCATGTTCCTCTGGCATATTAAGCAAAGAAACATTTAATTCAGCATTTAATGCATCACGTGTTTCAATGGCATAAGGTTTTTGAGGCAAAGAAGCAGAATATGCGCCACGTATTTCAATGCCAATATTCCCATTATAATTATTAGCAGAGTCATTAATATTATTCATTACTCCAACACCATTATAAATGATTCCCATTGTTGCATTTATTTTAGGTTCATCAGGGATTGCAACTCCACCGGTATTAATAATAACGATTGGTAAATTACTACTTGTGAAATTAATATATCCAGCTGGTGTATTACTAAACTTGATACGCCAGGAAATTACATTTCCCACTGCACCCACGGTTTGATCTCGAATCATTAAATTCCAAGTGCCATTCGGATTTTGCCCGTTATTAAAGGAAGCTAAGGCTTCGGTAGGTTTAAAAACACCTGTAAAAGGAGCCGTTCCGCTACTTATCGGTGTTGCAGCCGAATCGTGAAAAACGGTGTTTGTATAGTTGTCTCCTGTTCCTCCGGCAAACGATGTAATTACAAACACGGAACCGGCTGGAGATTGCAATTTCATTCTAAGATCCGCGTCATTGGTATGCAATACATTTATAGTAATAGATTCTATTCCAAATGTGCTTGTATTTATAGCTGTTGCTAAACCACTAACAGGTATGGGATAGTAGTTGTATGCATTGTCGTCTGTGATAGTCCCTCCAGTAGTATTTATAAATGTTTGTGCATTTAATGTAAATATTACGATGGAAGATAAGAGAGTAAGTAGTTTTTTTTTCATTTTTTTTCCGTTTCAACTAATAATTCTATAATTTAAACATATCTATCTGCTAAATTTGTTCCTAAATTCTATCTGTATGATAATCAAATACTTGAAATTTTAGCGATTATAGATTTTTCTTAAAATGGGATACTATTGTCTATTTGGGAAGCAATGTTATTGGGTTGGTGCGGATATTTTTTTATAAATAAGAAGTAAATAGAATACAGATTTCGCTTAGCATTTATTGTTTTGTAAGTCAAGACTTTTATTAGAATAGTAATTAGTATTTGTTAATACCAGAAAAAATTGAATGTAATTGTTTAATTTAGCAATAAATAATTGTGATGGAAAAAAGGTGGAGTATAAAGTCGGAAGTTGATGAAGCTATTGTTAACCGTTTGGCTGAAGAGCTGAAGATAGAAAAAGTGTTGGCAAATTTATTAGTACAACGTGAGATCAAAACTTACGAGGAAGCAAAAAAATTTTTCCGCCCTTCCTTAAGCGATCTGCATGATCCTTTTTTAATGAAGGATATGGATATTGCCATTACCCGTTTAGAAAAGGCGATATCTGCCAAAGAAAAAATATTGGTCTTCGGAGATTATGACGTAGATGGCACAACGGCCGTTTCTCTGGTATATTCTTTTCTGAAAAGTTTACCTCATTCTGAAGGTCTTGTTGATTATTATATTCCCGACCGTTATGTCGAAGGTTATGGTATTTCTTTTCTCGGAATTGATTTCGCAAAAGAAAATAATTTCTCACTTATCATTGCTCTTGATTGTGGAATAAAAGCAATAGATAAAGTAGCTTACGCAAATGAGCGCAACATTGATTTTATTATTTGTGATCACCACCGTCCGGGAGATACTCTTCCCAGCGCTGTTGCTATTCTAGATCCCAAACGCAGCGATTGCAATTATCCATTCGATGAATTGTGTGGTTGTGGTGTTGGGTTTAAATTGGTACAGGCCTATGCTCAAAAAAATAATATTGCTTTCGAATCCTTGTTTCAGTATTTGGATCTTACTGCTATTTCAATCGCTTCAGACTTAGTTCCTATCGTTGATGAAAATCGCGCCTTGTGTTATTTCGGATTACAACAAATAAATAAAGAACCCCGCAAAGGAATCAAAGCAATATTAGATCTTGCAAATATCAAAAAGGAGGTAACGATGAATGAATTGGTATTCACCGTTGGCCCGCGTATCAACGCTGCAGGAAGAATTGAAACGGGAAGAAATGCTGTCGCTCTTTTGGTTTCTGAAAATCATGCCGACGCAAAAATATCCGGAATAAATATTAATACTTCCAATACTGAGCGCAGAGTTTTAGATGTAAGTATTACGCAACATGCATTAAGCATGATCGATGAAAATAAGGAATTGATTAATCGTAAATCGACCGTATTGTTCCATGCAGAGTGGCACAAAGGAGTTATCGGAATTGTTGCATCACGGTTAATAGAAAAATATTATCGCCCGACTATCATTCTTACAGAGTCGAATGGAATGGCTACAGGCTCTGCACGTTCGGTAAAAGATTTTGATGTATACGATGCCATTGAAGCTTGTGCTGATTTGTTGGAACAATTTGGCGGACATAAATATGCGGCTGGCTTGTCACTGAAATTGGAAAATCTTGCAGCCTTTCAACAAAGATTTGAAGAAGTTGTTTCTGCAACTATTCAAGATCACATGCTTATTCCTGAAATTGCAATCGATGCCGAACTAAATTTAACTGATATCACACCTAAGTTTTTCAGAATTTTAAAACAGTTTGAGCCGTTTGGTCCGGGGAATATGTCACCAGTATTTATGAGCACAAAACTTGTCGATAAAGGATATGTTCGCATTGTTGGAAATAATCATTTGAAAATGGACATTCAACAAGCAGAAACACAAAAGGAAACATTTTCGTCCATCGCATTTTCGCAAGCGCAGCATTTTGATGATGTGTTACGCAAAAAAACGTTTAGCGCATGCTATGCAATTGAAGAGAATGAATATAATGGGAATGTTTCTTTGCAGATGAATGTTAAGGATATGAAGATGGAGTAGTTGCTGATTTTGATTGGGATTAGATAAATCCTACTTCACCACAATCCTGCCCAACATACTATTAAAAGCTTTTTTCGCTTCCAATAAAGATTGTTGTGTTTGCATCAAAGTCATCATTTCTTCTTCAGGTGGATTTTCTTTTAAACGTTTTTGAATGTCGTAAATCATCATTTCTATTTTACGGCTTTTTAATGCATATATAGCATTATCAACAGAACGCTTTAAAACAGTTTTCTCTTCTGTTGGATAAATGCCGTGCTGTTCCCAGTTGGCTAGGGTGTACGGACTGCTTATCAAATCAATGGTTAAAGAACAGATGGCAGAATTTTCGTGACCAATAAAATAATTTGTATCAGGAACAGCATCTTTTTCTAAGTGCTGAACGAATTCAGAAAAAATAGAATTATATACTAAATTTTCTAAAACAATATTATCGCTTTGTAGTTCGTGCGTTAGTAAATACGCAACAGAAACTTCTATTTCAATATCTTCTCCTTCTTCATTCTGGCTTTCTACTTTAACCATACTCGCTCCAAAATTAATTAGCAAGCGAATAATATCTCTTTCCTGGTGTTCAGCATCAGCAATGGTATGTTCTTTCTTTTCAGGAAGTATTGGTTCATTTTCAGGAGAAACTTGGTTTTGCTGCTGCGGGTTATTTCGTTTGTCGTTAAAATTTTTGCTTCTGATTTTATTTAATTCACTCAACAAAATTTGCTCATCCACTTCCATGATGCGGCTGCACTCTTTCACATAAACAGAGCGGTAAATGGCATCAGGAATAAGCGCAATACTTTGTACTATTTTCTTGATAGCCTCTGCTTTTTTCAAAGGATCGTTGTTTGTACCTTTGGTTAAGATGTTGGCTTTGTAAGAAATAAAATTCTGAGCATTGTTAACGATGAAATCTTTTAAGTCTTGTGTGCTTACTTTTTTAGAATAAGAATCCGGGTCATCACCATCAGGAAAAAGAAGAACTTTTACATTCATTCCTTCTTCCAACAAAAGATCAATTCCTTTTAATGCTGCATTTATTCCGGCTTGGTCACCATCGTAAGAAATAATAATATCGTTTGTGAAACGTTGGATTAATTTTATTTGTCCTGCGGTTAAAGCTGTTCCGCTACTTGCCACCACATTCTCAACACCCGCTTGGTGCATGGCAATCACATCCATATACCCTTCCACAAGGAAGCAGAATTTTTCTTTTACAATGGCATTCTTCGAATGATATAATCCGTATAAAACATCACTCTTATGATAAATTTCTGTCTCGGGAGAGTTAACGTATTTCGAAGTTTTTATATCTGTGCGTAAAGTTCTTCCACCAAATGCAATTACTCTTCCGCTTTGGTTGTGAATCGGAAACATCACTCGCCCCCAAAAACGATCTGCATGTTTTGTGTCAGCAGCTTTAATAATTTCACCCGTCTCCGCATTTACTTCCGCTTCATTCTTGTACTCAATGGTTAAACCTGATTTAACAAGGTATTCCATTTTGTAACCTGTCGCAACGGCAATTTCTGTAAACGCATTTCGTTGGTTGATGCTATAACCCAATTGAAATTTTTGGATGATGTCTTCTCTCAAGCCGCGTTCTTTAAAATATCCTAGACCGATGGATTTTCCTTCATCGGTATTGTATAAATTTTCAGAAAAATGTTTTTGAGCATAAGAAGAAACAACCAATAAACTTTCTCTGTCGTTGTTATGTTGAATTTGTTCAGGCGTTTGTTCCTCTTCAACAATTTCAATGTTGTATTTTTTTGCGAGGTAACGTAAAGCATCTGGATACGTTAACTTATCATGCTCCATGATAAAGTTGATTGCATGTCCACCTTTTCCACAACCAAAACATTTGTAAATACCTTTAGCAGGAGAAACATAAAAAGAAGGAGTTTTCTCATTGTGAAAGGGACAGCAGCCAATTAAATTAGCTCCGCGTTTTTTTAGCGAAACATAATCAGCAACTACCTCCTCAACACGGGCAGCTTCAAATATTTTATCTATGTATTCTTTGTGTATCATTTCTAGTACTATCCAATCATTGCCAAAGGCAATAAAAATCCATTTTTTTAATTATAAAATAGAAATCCATTTTAATCATGAAGATCATGATAATCTGCGTTCCATTTCCGATAATCTAATCGCAATCAAATGCTATTCAAGCAAAGAGATTTTCCTCTTTTCCATTCGACTACGCTCAGGGTTACGGTTAGAAATAACAGAAAAATTGGTGTAAATCCGTTTTATCAGTGTCATCCGCGTTCCATCAATCGGATTGCTAATTTACGAAAAAAATGATTAAGAAATAGGGCTTATTTTTTGGCTGGTTTTGCCATTAATTTTGCCATAGCACGTTGACTATCTTCGTTATTGGGATTAATTTTTAATGATTTTTTGTAATTGCTAAGTGCCATATCTTTTTCCCCCATCAAACGATATGTTTCCCCCAAACCGTGGTATACTGCCCAAGAATCAGGATGCTGTAATTCATTGTGTTTAAAAAGTTTATATGCTTCTTCCGTTTTACGGGCTTTTAACAGTTTAAAACCGATATCGTTTATGTGGTCATCGTTATAAGGATATTTGAATGGAGTTAGTCCGCTTAATTCTATTTCTACTGTTTTTACTTTAGAAATAAAATAATCGAAAGGAATAACACCATCAATAAAATCGTGCTCGTAGGTTGTGATGCAATTTCCTAAATAAGCGCATGCATCATATGGGGCACATTTGCAACTAGCATAAGCATTGAACATTCTATCACCCTCAATTAAATAAACCGAATCTTTTTGTTGTGTGATCAGTTGATCGAAATTACAAAATGCAGCTAAAGCAAGTTGTGAATAATTTTGTGATGCATTTTTAAAGCCTCCATAAGTAGTTTGCCATACCGTTTGTATCAGCTGCATACCACCTTCGCATGGATTGATTTTTCGGATCACTCCAGCCACATTTCCGGCTCCGGCATGGTAGGAATGCAATACCAGCAGACGAAACCAAAGATCGGTTTCGTTGTAGCTTACATGCGCGCTATCCAGCATCGCTTTGGTATAAGGGATACAGATCCTGCTCAATAAACGGGATGCTCCCAGTGCTGATTTTTCAATATTGGTGCGCTCGTCTATTGTTTTATTTACGATCAGTCCTTGGTTACGCGCAACGGCTTTCATTAATTGAAACGGCCCATTTGCACCTACCGTAGATTTAGTATTCATTTTCCCTGGACTCTCAATCAGCAATATAGCCTGAGCATACCAAGGGTCAACACCATTCTGCTTGAATACATCAATCGAACGATTGATGGTTGGCATTACTTTTTTAAATTCATAAAAATCTTTTTTTCCGGCAGTAACTAATATGCTGACACTGTCCGGAATATTATTGTTTTTCCGGATGTCATCCCTATAAATGCTTTTTTGTATATCGGTTAGTTTATTCCATTCCTTTGTTGAAACTTTGTCTAACATTTTCCTACTGGTAGCAACACTTATAATCGCAGAGTCAGGCGACAAATTCATGATTTGCCGCCAGAATTTTGGCTGTGGCAAATGTTGCCAGCCTTCAGCATACATGATTGAATCATTAATGAACTTCATTTTTGTAACATCGTTATAACCTACGATGTATTTCTCCACAACAGGTACGTTTTTATTCTTAGTTTGAGCGTCTGCTGGAATAACCAATAAAAGGAACGAAATAAAGCAAAGTGCTTTGACGTGTAATAAAAATATTTTTTGAAGTAGCTTCACAGTTCTGTCTTTTTTATAAAAGTAAGTTTCTAAATTAACCTTAATACATACTAATTGCAAACTTTTTAACAAACGTTTTCAACAATCTATTTTACTAACGAATATCTTCAGAAGATATTGCAACTTGCTATAGGCAATATGCCTGCAAAAGCTATGTAATTTGAATCCGGATTTTTTATAGGGAAGAGCACTTGTTTATTTGGATATGGTTCATGATTTAAACTCAAAGCTTCATTAGTATCCTCCAAGTCAAGTAATAATTATTTTGATTATAGAATAGCTGAACAAATTTGTTTTCAAGTTGTTTTAATACATGTAGAGGTTGTATTCAGGATCGCATAAATACTACCATTTTTATATTATTTATTTACTTACTTTTGTTTCGCAAAAAAAATTAAATTATTTATAATGGCAACAGATAGATTTGAAGCTCATGACTATTATTTGATGGATGAGTTATTAACGGATGAACATAAATTAATTCGTGAAACGGCTCGTGCTTGGGTAAAGAAAGAGGTTTCCCCTATAGTAGAAGATGCATGTCAAAATGCAACATTTCCAAAACAATGGATAAAAGGATTGGCTGAAATAGGCGCTTTTGGACCCTACATCCCTACAAAATACGGAGGGGCAGGCTTGGACCAGATTTCTTATGGTTTGATTATGCAAGAATTAGAGCGTGGTGATAGTGGATTGCGTTCAACTGCATCAGTTCAAAGTTCGTTAGTGATGTATCCAATTTATACATACGGAACAGAAGAACAGCGGATGAAATATTTGCCTAAATTGGCGAGTGGAGAAATGATGGGGTGTTTTGGATTAACAGAGCCTGATCATGGTTCCAATCCTTCTGGGATGATCACAAACATAAAAGATAAAGGAGATCACTATCTGTTAAATGGCGCTAAAATGTGGATTTCAAATTCTCCTTTTGCAGATATCGCTGTGGTTTGGGCAAAAGATGAGGCTGGAGATATCCGCGGAATAGTCGTAGAAAGAGGAATGGAAGGTTTTACAACACCTGAAACTCATGGAAAATGGAGCTTGCGCGCAAGCGCAACCGGAGAATTGGTTTTTGCAAATGTAAAAGTGCCGAAAGAAAATATTTTTCCAACTATAAAAGGATTAAAAGGACCTTTGGGTTGTCTAAATTCGGCTCGCTTCGGTATAGCTTGGGGTGCAATTGGTGCGGCTATGGATTGTTATGATTCTGCATTACGTTATTCTAAGGAACGTGTTCAATTCGGAAAACCAATTGCTGGATTTCAGTTGACACAAAAAAAATTGGCTGAAATGATCACCGAAATCACCAAAGCACAATTGTTAACATGGAGATTGGGTGTTTTAAAAAATGAAAATAGAGCAACCCCTGCACAAATTTCAATGAGTAAACGCAACAATGTAAACATGGCTTTGCAGATTGCTCGTGAAGCTCGCCAAATACATGGCGGAATGGGTATTACAGGAGAATATCCTATTATGCGCCATATGATGAATTTAGAATCGGTAATCACCTATGAAGGCACGCATGATATTCATTTATTAATTACAGGTATGGATGTTACCGGTATTAATGCTTTTGGATAAAAAGTATTAATAATTTTTAATTTGCCCTGATACTAAACCTATCGGGGCTTTTTTGTTCATATGACTTTAGAAATTTCAGAAATCAGTCCTGTGTTTTAGTTGTACTTCTAAATAGTTTTTGTCAATTGCGAATAGTCAACAACTGTTAATAAATAATAACATCAATAAGAAGCAGCTTTCACAAAAAATGCACAATTTGGTTGAATGGAGTATTTAGGTTTTTTTGCTGCAATAGTCATTGGAATATTATTGGGCTTAATTGGTGCGGGAGGTTCTATTCTCACAATTCCTGTTTTGGTTTACCTTATAGGAATACAACCCTTACAAGCTACTTCATACTCTTTATTTATTGTTGGCGTTTCCGCTATTATTGGTGGCTTGCGTTATTTTAAAAACAATATGATTTGCTTAAAGACGATGGTGGTATTTGGCTTGCCTTCTGTCATTAGCATTTTTTTTACAAGAAAATATTTATTATACATGATTCCAGATCATTTGTTTTTTCTGGGATCTCTTGATGTAACAAAAAGTGCTGCACTAATGCTCTTGCTTGCTATAATGATGGTTCTAGCCTCATATTCAATGATAAAAAAAACAGCGACAGAAAGCCAGGAAATGCCTAAGCATCACATTCAACAATACCGTTATTTTCTTATTTCTCTGCAAGGTATTTTTGTTGGGTTACTTGTAGGATTGGTAGGTGCCGGAGGAGGTTTTTTAATTATTCCAGCTTTGGTAGTTTTGGCAAAGTTACCCATGAAAATGGCTGTTGGAACGTCCTTGGCGATTATCGCTATGAACTCTTCAATTGGCTTTTTAAGCGATTTTGGAACACACTACTTTGATTGGACATTTTTATTGATTTTTTCCTCCTTCGCCATTAGCGGAATTTTGATTGGAAGTTATTTGTCAAAATATATAAGTGGTGTAAAATTAAAACCTGTTTTTGGCTGGTTTATTCTATTAATGGGTGTTTATATAATCAGTAAAGAACTTTTTTTGTAAAAAGTGAAAATTATCATTTTTTGTAAAAATAGATTCACTTAACTTTGTAAAAAAACAATATGTATATCGAACAATTATATACGGGTTGCTTAGCAGAAGCGGCTTATTATATCGAATCAGAAGGGGAAGTCGCAATCATTGATCCCTTGCGAGAAACCGCTCCCTATATTGAATTGGCTGGAAAACGAAATGCCAAAATAAAATATGTTTTTGAAACTCATTTCCATGCTGATTTTGTTTCAGGCCATATCGATCTTGCTCGTAAAACAGGAGCTTCCATCGTTTTTGGACCTACTGCTCAAACCGGGTATCATGTAACTGTTGCAAACGACGAAGAAATATTTACCTTAGGAAAAATAAAATTAAAGGTATTGCACACGCCCGGACATACATTGGAGTCGTCTTGCTATTTGTTAATTGATGAAAATGGTAATAATAAAGCTGTTTTTACCGGTGATACATTATTTGTTGGGGATGTTGGCCGCCCCGACCTTGCCATCAAAAGTGATTTAACAATTGATGACCTTGCCGGGATGCTATTCGATTCACTCAATTCAAAAATAAAACCTTTGGCCGATGATGTAATTGTTTATCCCGCTCACGGTGCAGGTTCTTCCTGCGGAAAAAATATTGGTAAAGAAACGTTTTCTACCATTGGTACTCAAAAAAAATTAAATTATGCTTTGCAACCTATGAACAGAATAGCGTTCATTAAATCTGTTACAGACGGACTTTCTGATGCTCCGGGCTATTTTGCTATGGATGCACGACTCAATAAAGAAGGATACGACAGTATAGATGAAGTTTTAAAAAAGAATACCAAAGCGCTTTCGGTTCAGGAATTTGAATCAGAATTGTCAAAAGGAGCTTTCGTATTAGATGTTCGCTCACCCGATGATTTTGAAAAAGGTTTTGTTCCCAATGCAATAAATATTGGATTGAACGGACAATATGCTCCCTGGGTAGGAGCATTGATGGACGCTAATAGACCTTTGGTTTTGGTCGCGGATGAAGGAAAAGAAGCGGAGGCCGTTTTGCGCCTTGCTCGTGTTGGATATGAAAAAGTAAATGGCTATTTAAAAGGTGGAATTGCTTCTTGGGAAATTGAAGGAAAAAAAGTAGAGACGATTGAAAGTATTACTGCTGAAGATTTTGTTGCAAGAATTGACTCATCAACCAATATTTTAGATGTCAGAAAATTGGGTGAAGTGGAAACGGGAATTATTGAAAATGCACATCATATTTGTTTATCAAAATTGCAAGGGGAATTAAATTCTTTAGATAAAAAAAAGCATTATTTTGTTCATTGTGCAGGTGGTTACCGCTCTATGATGGCCGCTTCTATTTTGAAACAACAAGGATTTACAAAAATTACGAATGTCCTCGGAGGTATGGGGAAAATAAATGCGACTGGCATAAAACTTGTTCAACCGGTTCAAACTTTTTAATTAAACTAAAAAAAATAATATGAAAAAAATAATCTTTTTAATGATTGCAATTGCTGCAACAATAAATGTTACAAATGCTCAGTCGAATTCTACTGTTGTTACGAATCTTTCTACCGAAAGATTTAAAGTAATTATTGAAAATGATAAAAATGCATCTATCATTGATTTGCGAACAACGGATGAAATAACTAAAAAAGGGTATATCAAAGGTGCCGTTCAGCTTGATTTTTTGGCAAAAGATGCAGAGAAACAAGTTGATAAATTAGATAGGAATAAAACATATTATATTTATTGTGCAGGTGGCGGTAGAAGTGCAGATTGTGCTGATTATATGGAAAAGAAGGGCTTCAAAAGAGTCTATAATCTTGAAAAAGGGCTTTCAGATTGGTTGTTAAAAGGATTTCCGGTAGAAAAAAAATAATTGTTTTAAACTCCTATTCTCACTACTCTGCTTTATTCAGCAGATGTTTTTTTTTAAAATTTGTTACATAATCTCTTTTTTCAAACTGATAAATACATTGTTACTTCGAGTTCTTCCGACAAAGGAGGAAGGTATCGTAAAGTGATTTCGTTCAATTTGAAAAAGCGTTTTGATAAAATACACCCATTCCTAAACTATCGTTAAAAAAAAGTGATCTAAATTAAACGGAACTTATACATACCTGATGAATTCTCCTAAAAAGGTTGGTTATTTGTTGGATAAAAAAATTTAACAATATATAATTTATAATTTGGGTAATTCGCCTCCTTATCAAATATAAAAAAACCAACCTCAATGGAGGTTGGTTTTTTTTTAGCCAAGTTGTGTTTTTATTATTTGATATTTGCAACAAAAAATTCACGATTCATAAGTGCAATGTTCTCTAAAGATATTCCTTTCGGACATTCCACTTCACATGCCCCAGTATTTGAACAGTTACCAAATCCTTCTTCATCCATTTGTGCAACCATATTTTTAACACGTGCAGTCGCTTCCACTCTTCCCTGAGGCAAAAGCGCTAATTGAGAAACCTTCGCTGATACAAATAACATTGCGGATGAGTTTTTGCATGTTGCCACGCATGCTCCGCATCCAATACATGCAGCTGCTTCGAATGCCGCATCAGCATCCGTCTTAGGAATAGGGATATTGTTTGCATCTTGCGCATTTCCTGTATTAACTGAGATAAATCCACCTTTAGCAATTACACGATCAAAAGCAGAACGATCCACCGTTAAATCTTTTATTACGGGAAAAGCTGCAGCTCTCCATGGTTCAACAACAATAGTATCACCATCTTTAAATGAACGCATGTGAAGTTGGCAGGTAGTTACGCCTCTTTTCGGACCGTGTGGACGTCCATTGATATACATGCTACACATTCCGCAAATTCCTTCACGACAATCGTGATCGAAAGCAATCGGTTCGTCACCTTTTGTGATCAGTTGTTCGTTTAATACATCAAACATTTCAAGGAATGACATATCAGGTGAGATGTTTTGTACCGGATAGGTAACTAATTTCCCCTTTTCTTTATCGCTTTTTTGACGCCAAATTTTTAACGTCAAGTTCATATGTCCACTCATATTATCTTAATTTAATTTTTTTAATTGAAAATTTATTTTTCATTTTCAAATTGACAAATTTCCAAATTATTTATAACTTCTTTGAGCAATTTTAATTGCTTCGAATTTTAATTCTTCTTTGTGTAATTCGTAAGTGTGATTGCCATTGTTTTCCCATGCTGCAACATATGCAAATTCATCATCTTTACGCAATGCTTCACCTTCTTCTGTTTGGGATTCCTCACGGAAATGACCACCACACGATTCGGTGCGGTTCAATGCATCGATGCACATTAATTCACCCAGCTCAATAAAGTCGGCAACTCTGCCAGCTTTTTCCAATTCAGGATTAAAATCATTTGCAGTTCCCGGTACACGAACATCTTTCCAGAATTCATCGCGCAGTGCGCGAATCTCAGCAATCGCTTCTTTTAATCCTTTTTCACTACGAGCCATTCCGCATTTGTCCCACATGATTTTTCCTAAACGTTTGTGGAAATAATCTACGGATTTAGTTCCCTTTATTGCAAATAATTTATCAATGATCTCCTGCGCGTTTTTTTCGGCAGCAACAAACGCTTCATGATCTGTAGAAATTGCTTTTACAGATATTTCTTTCGATAAATAGGCACCGATTGTGTAAGGAATAACGAAATAGCCATCGGCTAACCCTTGCATCAATGCAGAGGCTCCCAGGCGGTTTGCACCATGATCCGAGAAATTCGCTTCACCTAATGCATACAATCCTGGCACGGTGGTCATCAAGTTGTAATCTACCCATAACCCACCCATTGTATAATGCACGGCAGGATAAATGCGCATTGGTAATTCATATGGATTTTCGCCTGTAATTTGTTCATACATCGCAAACAAATTACCATATTTTTCTTCCACTACTTGTTTACCAAATTCTTTTAATTCATCCGCTGAAGGATTGTGTACTCCTAATTTAACCGCTTGCGTATGTCCATAACGGGCAATTGCCGCTTTGAAATCTAGATAGACCGCCATTTTTGAAGCCCCAACTCCGAAACCAGCATCACAACGCTCTTTTGCGGCACGAGATGCCACATCGCGAGGAACTAAATTTCCAAAAGCAGGATATCTGCGTTCAAGGTAGTAATCTCTTTCTTCTTCAGTAATTTCATTTGCTTTACGCGTATCGCCATGTTTTTTAGGAACCCAGATTCTACCATCGTTACGCAATGATTCACTCATTAACGTCAGTTTAGATTGGTGTTCACCGGAAACTGGGATACAGGTAGGGTGAATTTGAGTGAAGCAGGGGTTGCCGAAGAATGCACCTCTTTTGTGAGCTTTCCATGCAGCAGTTACATTTGAACCCATTGCATTTGTTGAGAGATAGAATACGTTACCGTATCCACCTGAACATAATAAGACAGCGTGACCAAAATGACGCTCCAGTTTTCCTGTGATCAGGTCGCGTGCAATAATTCCTCTGCACTTGCCGTCAATATTCACCACGTCCAACATTTCGTGACGTGCACACATTTCAACATTTCCTAAGCCAACCTGACGAAGTAAACCGCTATATGCTCCTAGCAACAATTGTTGTCCGGTTTGTCCGGCAGCATAAAATGTTCGTTGTACTTGTGTACCCCCAAATGAACGGTTACTTAACATTCCACCATATTCACGGGCTAAAGGAACACCGCTTGCCACACATTGGTCAATAATGTTTGAACTAACAGATGCTAAACGGTAAACGTTTGCTTCACGTGAGCGATAATCCCCTCCCTTAATAGTATCATAAAATAAACGATAGGTGCTGTCGCCATCGTTCTGGTAATTTTTTGCTGCATTAATACCACCTTGAGCGGCAATAGAATGAGCTCTACGCGGAGAATCCTGAAAACAAAATACTTTTACTTTGTATCCCATTTCTGCAAGTGAAGATGCAGCAGATGATCCGGCTAATCCCGAACCTACTACAATTACTTCTAAACTTCTTTTGTTAGCAGGGTTTACAAGTGCAACGGAAGATTTATAGTTCTCCCATTTCTGTTCCAATGCTCCTTCCGGAATTTTACTATCTAATTTTGACATATTTTAAAAATTCTGATTTCGGTTATGATTTATTTTATCCATCCTAAAAAGATTGCCACAGGCATTGCTGCAAAAATCAAGGGAACAATAATTGAAAAGAGCGTTCCTGTTTTCTTAATTAATCCGTTATATTTCGGATGATTCCATCCCATGGTTTGGAAGGCAGATGGGAAACCATGAAGCAAATGGTAGGCTAATGCAAGTATACCTAGTAAATATACTGCAACGTTTATTGGATTGTGGAACACTTCAATCATTTCTAAATACGTATTGTGTTCAGCAATCGTTCCGTCGAATTGAGCCGCTTTTGTATCGATCCAAAAATGTGATAAATGAACTACTAAAAATAACAATAGTAAAGAACCTAAAATTCCCATGGAACGCGAATACCATTTGCTATTCGCTTTCCCATCCTTCACAGTATATTTTACCGGACGGGCTTTGTTGTTTTGTAGCGTAAGCACCAATGCTTGCAGAGCATGTGCAATCAGTCCGAAAAACAAAACAATTTCCATAATTCTGATAATTGGATTGTTCGCCATAAACTGCGCTCCTTCATTGAACAGTATGCCTCCATCGTTTAAGAAGATGAATGAATTTAAAAGACAATGTACAATAAGAAAAGAGATTAAAAACAGACCTGTTAAGCCCATTAGCAATTTTTTTCCGAGCGATGATTGAATAAATTTTGTGGATGTATTACTCATAAGAATAAAAATTATTTTTCAGTTTTTCGTCAACAAACGTACACATTTTATTTAGTAATTAAAACTCTAAAATAATTCCGTTGATTTGTTTTTAAAGATTCAAAAATATGTCAAATTCGTTTTAGAATAGTTACTCAATTTATAACAAATATTTTTTTATTTTGTTCAACTTAGTTGAGTAAGAAATTTTTTGGTAATAGTTGAATTTTTTTCAATACATTTTAATAAAATGACTTAGTTATCTTTTTTCTGAATTTAATTCTACTTTCCGAAATCTTGTATCTGTCTGTAATTCAATAGTATGCAAAAATGAATTGTAGAAATCTGATAAAATAGTATATTCGTGCAACTAAACTAAGCTATTTTTCATCTATTCATTTTGATATACTCAGCTAAACAGAATATTTTTTGCTACTTTAAATTTAATACTATGATTCAACGTAAATTTTCTTTTCGTTTATCTCTTCTTTTAGTCCTATTTTCCTGCAGTTTCAATTTGATCAAGGCCCAGTTGGTTGGCACAAGTGCTTATATTCGGGGAACAAGCGTTGAGATTGGGATTGATGGACTGGGTGGATATGAAGGTGTAAATCAGGGGGTATCTCCTCCACCTGCCGGTTATCATGCGCGTACAACAACGTTGCCATTTGGTTTTGTTGCTAACCCCCAAGTGAATGCATGGGCAACATACGATGGCGACTTTTTTACACCAGGTAGTCCTGAAAATGGCTGGGGTTTTGAAATTGGAACTACTGGTGGTGTTTTTGGAACAAGTAATTGCAGCAATTTTGGGAACAATATTTTTGGTGCTTTTTCAAGTTGGACTCACACGTTTGACTGTTATAATGCAATTTGGGAAGGGGATATGACTTCTGGAACCGATTTGCATTTTAAAATAGATTATTTCTTGCAACAAACCGATTTATATTATACCACAACGGTTTCTGTTACCAATAATACTGCTGCTGTGATTCCGGAACTTTTTTATTACAGAAATTTTGACCCGGATAACAATCAGGAAATTGGGTTCGATTTTACAACAACCAATACAGTTGTTTCTCAACCCGGTTTTGGAGGATGTAATCTAGCTCATGTGAGTGCAACATCCACTGTTCCTGCATCACAGCCAATGTCTTATTGCGGTTTAGCTGCAATTGGCAACAATTGGAGAGCTATGTATGGTGGATTTTCCAATAGAGATGCTTCAGATATTTGGAATGGAACTGGTCTTGGTTTTGTTCAAACAGTTGGTGCTTCGAACTTTCAGGATGAAGCTATTGCATTAGCATATAAAATTTCCAACTTAGCACCTGGAGCAACTGAAACCTTTAAGTTCGTAGTAATTTTGGATAATGCTTCTGCGACTGCCGCAATAGATAACATTTTATACTTTTCATATCCTGGTTCTGCTTCGGCTCCTCCGGCTGTTTGTACCCCATTCACGGATACCGTTCGGACTTGTGGAGGACCAGTGCCCATAACAATTAATGGTTCAATTGTAAATGATTTTACCTGGACCTGGACACCAACTGCCGGTTTGACTCCTATTACAGGTCCTTCAATTGTTGCGAATCCTCCGTCTACAACTACATACACAGCTGTTGGTACTCCTTTGAGTGCTTGCGTTGCTCCTGTTACTCTTACGTTTGTTGTGGAAGTAACTCCTGGCGGTGGAACGAATCCAGTCATTACTGCTGTACCTCCCTTGTGTGTTTCTGATCCTCCTGTTACTTTTACTGCTGACACTGCGGGTGGAACATGGACAGCCGTCTGCGGTGCATGTATCAACTCTACTACTGGCGTTTTTAATCCTACAACAGCCGGTGCCGGAACATATTTAATAACGTATACAACTACAAATTCTTGTAACTCAACAGATACAATGATTGTTACTGTAAGTGGTTCTGATCCTACTATTGCACCTGTTGTCCCAGTTTGTGCTGGCTCTGCTGCATTTACAATGACTGCTGCATCACCCGGTGGTGTCTGGTCGGGTGGAGGTATTTCAGCTGCTGGATTATTTAATCCTACTACTGCTGGAACATATACCGTATCATATACAATATCTGGTACTTGTGCAGCAGTGGATACTCAATTAGTTGTAGTAAATCCGACTGTTCCTCCAACTACTGGGTTCTCTTATACTACTCCGGTTTGTATCAGTGGAACAAATCCTGTTCCAACAACCGTTGCAGGATTTACAACCGGTGGAACATTCTCTGCAACTCCTGCTGGTTTGGGTTTGAATACAACAAATGGGAATGTGAATTTATCGACAAGTGCTGCCGGTACTTATACCGTTACTTATAATTTCTTAGCAACCGGCTGTGGCCCTGCTGGTTCAAGCACAGCAACACTTGTGATCACACCGCTATCCATCCCAGTAACAACTTTTTCTTATCCTATTGCGTGCGCTTCTGATACGGCAGATGCTGTTCCTCTATTAGGTGCTGGTTTCACTCCCGGCGGAACATTCAGCTCATCACCTGGATTGGTAATCAATGATAGTACAGGTGTTGTTGATGTGAATGCAAGTACTCCTGGATCCTATACCGTTACATATTCTATCCCTTCAAATACAGTTGCTTGTTCAGCTGCAGGAACGGGAACAGCAACGATGACAATCAATCCTTTGCCTACAATTCTTATTGGTCCAGAACAAACAATATGGCTTGGTGGTCTGGGAGCATGGATTTACGCTACTGGAGGAACGACCTATTCCTGGAGTCCTGTTACAAATTTAAGTTGCCCGACTTGTGATAGTACATTTGCGTCTCCTACTGAAACGACAACATTTTGTGTTACAGTTACCGAGTTAGGTTGTATAGATAGTGCATGTGTTAAAATGAATGTTGAAATTCCTTGTTCTAGTAATAGAAATTTAGGTGTTCCCAATGCATTTTCACCTAATAATGACGGTATAAATGATAAGTTTTGTTTAGACGGTTGGTCTGATTGTGTAGATGCTTTTGAAATCCTTATTTTTGATCGTTGGGGCGAAAAAGTTTATGAATCAAAGGATCCCGATTTCTGTTGGGATGGTATTTATAAAGGACGTGCTTTAGATCCTGCAGTATTTGTTTATTTTATAAAAGCAACATACGCAATTGCTGGAGATTTACCAACAAGTCCAAGAACATCATTTGATGTTAACAAAACAGGAAATATTTCTTTGGTTCGTTAATATTTTTTATGAGAAAAAGGGAAGTTATTAAGCTATGAAAAAAATTATATTAATACTTGGGAGTGTATTTTCTATTGGAACGAATTTGTTTTCGCAAGATATGCATTTCTCTCAGTTCAACGAAAATCCTTCTTTGATGAATCCTGCTTTAACTGGTGTTTCTCATGTATTGAGAGCATCTGTTATTTATAAAGATCAGTGGAGAAGTGTTACGGTGCCTTATAAAACATTTGGAGCGTCTTATGAAATGAAATTCAAAGCAAGTAGTTGGGATAAAGTAGATGCATTTAAAACCCGAGCATATAAAAAATCATTCAACAGATTATCCGGTGGGCTTTCATTTTATAGTGATAAGGCGGGTGACGGGAATATGGGAACCAATCAGGTTAATCTTTCTTTTGCCACATTTATTAAATCTGGTGAATACTCTTCTGTTTCATTGGGCCTCCAAGCAGGTGTTGTTCAGAAATCAGTAGATTACTCAAAATTTGTTTTTTCAAACCAATACAATGGTAGTACCGGTTACGATCAAGCGATTGCAACTGGTGAGCAATATGGTGCTCAGAGTTTTATTTACCCAGATTTTGCTGCTGGTTTACTTTGGAATTATTCGAGAGAGGAAAAATCAATTGGTGAAAACAATCAACTAAAGGCTGATTTTGGATTTGCAATGTTTCATATCAATCAACCTAAACAAAGGTTTTTAGTCGGAACCAACGAGAAACTTTTTTCTAAGTTCGTTATTCATGGTAAATTGTTAATTGGAATTCCTCATTCTAATGTTGGATTGGCGCCTGCTGTTTTTTGTCAGTTGCAAGGTCCAACAAAAGAAATTGTTGGTGGTATGATGATTAAATACTATTTGAAAGATGATTCCAAATACACCGGTTATATCAAACGCTCTTCAATTGGATTGGGTGCTTATTATCGTTATAAAGATGCTGTTGTTGCGGCTATTATGTTAGAGATTGGTCAGTATGCAATCGGCTTCAGTTACGACATTAATACGTCTGCTTTAACCAAAGTAAGTACGCTAAGAGGTGGTCCCGAAATTATGATTCGTTTTAATTCTGCAAATCCATTCTTGTTCCAGAAACGTCATTAATAAACATATTTACGACTATTCATTTCCAAAACCTTTGACTTACGTTCAGAGGTTTTTTTATGTTCTTCCATTTGAAGTAACAACAATAAAATTCTATCTTTGGAAATATTAATTAAACAGATCTCTTATGAAATATTCTGCCATCAACACCAATTTATTTATTGAAAATCGTAAACGATTTGCTTCGAGTTTAAAACCGAATTCGATTGCTCTTTTTACGAGTAATGATATTTTGCCAACCAATGCGGATGGTTCGATTGGGTTTGTTCAGAATTCAGATCTTTTTTATCTGACAGGTGTGGATCAGGAAGAAACAATTTTATTAATTTATCCTGATGCAGTAAATGGATCGCATAAGGAAATTTTATTTGTGAAAGAAACTAGTGAACTAATTGCGATCTGGGAAGGAGCTAAATTAAATAAATTACAAGCAACAGAAACATCCGGTATAAAAAATGTGATGTGGAGTAATGGATTTGAAGCCTTTTTAAAAGCTGTTATTTTTCAGGCGGAATATGTTTATTTGAATAGTAACGAACACACCCGAAGATACATTGATACAGAAACAGCAGAAATGCGTTTCAATAAAAATATTATCGCTAAATATCCATTGCATAAAGTTGAACGTACTGCACCAATCATGCATAAATTGCGTGCTATTAAATCGAATTATGAAGTTGAGCTTATTCAACAAGCATGTAACATTACTGAAAAAGGTTTTCGTAGATTATTAAGCTTTGTAAAGCCCGGTGTGATGGAATATCAGATAGAAGCAGAATTGGTGCATGAATTTATTTCCAATCGTTCACGTGGATTTGCTTACGGTCCTATCATTGCTTCGGGTGGAAATGCCTGCGTATTACATTATGTAGATAACAATAAAGAGTGTAAAGCTGGTGATGTAATTTTACTCGATGTTGCTGCTGAATATGGTAATTATGCCAGTGATCTAACACGTTGTTTGCCTGTGAGTGGCAAATTTAATGTTCGGCAAAAACAAGTTTACAACGCGGTTTTAAGAGTTATGAAAGCCGCAACAGCAATGCTGACTGTTGGTAATAATATCCCGGATTATCACAAAGCAGTAGGTTTGTTGATGGAAAAAGAATTGGTGGATTTGGGACTAATCACGATGGACGACATTAAAAAACAAAACCCTGATTGGCCAGCTTACAAAAAATATTTTATGCATGGCACGTCCCACTTTTTAGGATTAGATGTGCATGATGTTGGAGATTTCAATCGTAAATTAGAAGCAGGTATGGTTTTTACATGCGAGCCTGGAATTTATATTCCGGAAGAAAACTTAGGCATCAGATTGGAAAACGACATTCTTGTTACTGCAAATGGTCCCGATGATCTAATGAAACATATTCCTTTAGAAGCCGAAGAAATTGAAGCTTTGATGGGGAAATAATTTGGAAATATGTCAATTTGAAAATGTTAATCGTTCAAAAGTATAATTAGGACATCAAACAATGTTAGCAGAATTCAAAAAGTCAAAAATTCATTATACGGATACTGGCAAAGGTCGAGTATTGGTATTGTTGCATGGGTTTTTAGGTTCACATGAAGTGTGGAGTGAATTCGTAAAAAAACTTTCAAGGAAATTTCGTGTAATTGCAATTGATCTGCCTGGGCATGGTGAAACACCCTCCATTGGCTATTATCACAGCATGGAACTGCTTGCACAAAGTGTAAAAGCAGTGCTTGATAAAGTAGGACTCAGGCGCTATATTATAACCGGACATTCCATGGGAGGCTATGTTGCTTTAGCCTTTGCTGAATTATATCCAGAAAATGTAAGCGGACTTTGTTTGTTTAATTCCACTTCCTATGCCGACTCAGAAGAGAAGAAAAAAGAACGTGAAAAAGTTATTCGTTTGGTTAAAAAGGAACACAGGCATTATGTATCAGAAGTAGTAACTTCTTTATTTGCTCCTGATAATATTTCGATTATCCCCAAAGAAGTGGAAAAAGTAAAAAGAATTGCTTCAAAAATTTCCAGACAATCTATTATTAACAGTTTGGAAGGGATGAAAGAACGTAAGAGCAGAGACCTGATTTTAAAGTTCACAGCGTTTCCTGTTTTATTTATTATCGGAAAAAAAGATGGCGTAATTGATTACGAAACGATGTATTCTCAGATGGCATTGTGTAAATATCCATCTGTATTGATGTTAGAAAATTCGGGACACATGAGCTTTTATGAGGCTCCTAAAGAAACAGTAAAAGAATTGGAATTGTTTGCAACGAGGACCTATCGCAATCAATATTGATTAGTCGTTGTCTGATAGTAAAATTCAACGAGTTCTATTCGGAGAATTTTTAGATAAAGTTGCTGGAATAAATACTGAGTAGTTTTAAAAAAGTAAGAGCGACACCTGCTCTCAAAGGTGCCGCTCTTGGGCTCTAAACTAAACTAAACAAACAAAACTGAATTATTAAAAAGCATTATAGATGCTGAAGAAGATAATTGTTACTGTTGCAATCGCTAATAAAATTGTTACGGTGCCGATTCCATCTTGATGGAAATTTTGCCCGTCTCTGATTGATGTTTTTCTGTTCATGGCTGTTGAATTTAAGTTGTTAAAATAGAGTTGTATTATTGCCATCTTTTTAAGGGTATAAAATTTATGTATGTTGTATTCCTTTGCCGGATATTTTAAATTTTTAGAGTTAAGGTGTGGGCGGTCTGCCAATTAATATAAACAACATCCCCATGTGCCAATTAATTTTGTTGCAAACCACCCAACACCTGTTTTTTAATTTATTTAGAAACAGTTTATGAATGAACTTCTGAACAATATTACGGCACATAAGGACATAAGTATATCACTAATGAGTAAATGGCAGGTTCACTTATTGGGCGGTATGAATTAAGATTTAAGTGGTTTACTTATAAATGGGAAAGTTTTTCGAGAAAATCTGTTTTGTTACGTCTGGAGACCTCAACTTGTGAATTGTCTGTCATTACAACATATCCACCTTCTCCTTTGATATATTTTTTAACATGTTCCAGATTAATTAGGTGGGATCTGTGTATCCTAAAGAAGTTATCATCAGCAAACATATGTTCGTATTCACCAAGTGTTCTGGATGCAATTATTTTTTTTCCGCTGGTAAGTATGAAAAAGGTGTAGTTACCATCTGAATCACAGCGGATGATGTCGGATAGGTTTATAAAAATTAATCCTTCACCATCCGGAATCCCTACTTTTTTAAGTTTGTTTTCGGGTCTTATATTTGAAAGTAGCGTTTTAAATTGTTTATCAAGTGTCGCTTTTTCACTTGATCGATCTTCAAATCTTTTAACAGCTGTAATAAGTTCTTCTGGGTCTATTGGCTTCAGGATATAATCAACGGCACTGAATTTAATTGCTTTTATAGCATAGTGGTCGTAAGCGGTAGTGAATATGATATTGAAATTGATCGTTTTAAATTTTTCAAGCAGATCGAACGCGTTACCATTGGGCATTTCAATATCTAGAAATACCAGATCCGGTTCCTTGTTTGTAATGGCTTCAAAAGCACTTAACATAGAATCTACTTTCCCAACTACTTCAATTTGTTTGCAATTTTTTTCTAACATTTTTGATAATGATTCGCGTGCGCCTAGTTCATCATCTACTATAATTGCTTTTATCATACTCGTTAGAATTTTGTACTAATTTACGAAAGTTTGCAGTAACTATTTTTTTAATTTCAGATCATCACATGCTTTAATTAAAATTCATTTGCCTCTAAGGGTATGATTAACTGAACTTTCGTGCCTGAAGAATTTCTATTTTCGAAAAGATCAATTATTTCAGCATTAATATTACTGTTTAAACTCGAATTTAAAATATCTAGTCGTTCTTTTGTTATGCTCATGCCCATTGATTTGTGCTGTTGTACTCTGTTCTTCTTAAATTCCAACGATTTTTCTCTTCCTATACCATTATCTTCGATGGTGCATAATAGAGTATCATTAATTTTTTTAAGTTCAATCGATATTTTACCATTTCCTTGTTTTGGTAATAATCCATGAATGATAGCATTTTCAACATATGGCTGAATGAGCATAGATGGAATTCGGTCGTATGTCTGATCTATTTCTGGATCGATTATAATTTGGTATTCAAATTTTTTATCAAAACGCATTACTTCCAATTCAAGATAAAGATTTAAGGCATTTATTTCTTCGGCAACAGCAATCATTTGCTGCTTGGAGTTATCCATTATTTTACGCATTAATTTTGCGAATTTCGAAAGGTATTTTAGTGCAGCATCGGTATCGTTGTTAGAAATATAATGTTGAATTGAGCTTAGTGTATTGAAAATAAAATGAGGATTCATTTGAGCTCTTAATGCTTGCGATTCTATGTTTGCGATTTTTTTATTTATTTCGGTTTTTTTCTTTTCTCGATTTTTTATTAAGCGGATGCGGTATCTTATTGAAAAAAAGAGAGCAAGAATAAAGAAGAGAAGAGTAGATATTAAAAATGCCCATGTTCTCCAGAAAGGGCGTTCGATCGTAAAGTTAAAAGTTGCAGGAATTTTATTCCAGACTCCTTCGTTGTTAGAACTAATTACTTTAAAAGTATATGTACCGGGAGGTAAATTTGAAAAAGTTGTTAGCCGGTCTTTGGAGGGTGGTGACCAGTTTTTTTCAATTCCTTCAAGAATATGAGAATACCGTACTTTTAGAGGATTGGTTAAGCAGATTCCGGAGAAATTAAAAGTAATACTGTTGTTGTTGTATGGGAGGTGAATATTATTTGACAAAGCGGTATCTTTATAAAACAAGCGAAAATTAGTGATACTTGTTTTTGATTCAAAGCTGTTTTCGATGTATTCACGTGGGTCATATTTTATTAATCCATTAACAGTTCCAAACCAGATTGAACCATCTGTATCAACAAACGTTCCGTTTCCATTGCATTCTACTCCTGAAAAGCCTTCTTGTTTTCCAAATTGAACGATCCTTTTACTTCCATTAATTTTATAGTCTTCGAGATTTATTCTATTTAATCCCTGATTCGTTCCTACCCAAACGTGATTTTTTGATGAGCCAAAGGCAAGTGAATAAACGAGGTCGGAACTCATGCCATCCGTTTCGCTAAAATTCACAGGTTTTACAGCACTGTTAGTTGGATTGATGATCCATAGTCCATCCATTGTTCCCAATAGTAGATTTCCTTCATTGTCAATTAGTGAAGCTAAATAGGAGTCGTTTTTTAATCCTACTTGTCTGCTACACTCAATAAATTTATTTCCAATAAGTTTAAATAATCCACCCAAATAGCTGCCGGCCCAAATTGTTCCACTTCTATCTTCTACAAAGGTCCACACATCGCATTTATCTGTTAAACCATTTAAAGTAAATAAAGTAAATGCTACTCCATTATATTTATAAATTCTTTTTCCGCTACCGAGCCAGATATTATTTTTCGAATCCTTATAAATACAATTAATTGGTTTTTTCCAAACGGAAGAAGTGTCCTTCTTTTTACTAAATATTTTACCATCATAAATTGTAAGACCTTCGTCTGTGCCAAGCCACAAGAGTTCGGGGCTATATTCATATATTACGTTAACCCCGTTTGCATTGAGTCCGTTTTCTTTATTAAATTGTAAAAATTCACCTTTGTCGTATTTAAATAATCCACCACCTAATGAGCCTATCCACAAATTATTTTTTGAATCACGTTTTATTCCGAAAATAAAATTATTGCTTAAGCCATCTTGAATACCATAGGTTAAAAAAGGGTTCCCTCTGTATTTAAATAATCCGGAATAAGTTCCGATCCAAAGGTTGTGTTCAAAGTCCTGAAATAAACAACTTATAAGATTGCTATTGGGGTCTCTTTTAATAGAATACGTTGTAAATATTTCGTCAAAAAATTTCACCAATCCTTTGGTTGTCCCAATCCATAAAACATTTTTATTATCGCAAAGTAAAGAGGTAATATTGTTATCTATTAGTCCATCATTTTTAGTATAGCAGGTAATTAAATTATTTTTGAGTTTGCAAATTCCTTCTGATGAAGCAATCCAAATATTTTTTTGTTGGTCTTGTGTTATCGCTGTTATTGAATTAGAAAGGAGTCCATTTTCCATTGTAATAGAAGCAAATGATTTCCCATCAAAAACACTAATTCCTTCTGTTGTACCAATCCAAATATTTTCATTATCATCTTGATAAATACACTTGATATAATTCCCTACCAGTCCGTCTTTCTTTGAAAAATTGATAAAGGTACCATCGGACAATTTGCTGATTCCATTTTCGGTTCCGAACCAAATATTACCTTTTTTGTCCTTTAAAGAAGCGGTTATTGAATTATTTATCATTCCGTTTTTAGTCGAATAACCAGTAAATATTTTACCATCATATTTGTTAATACCATTAATTGTTCCTATCCAAAGATTCTTTTGATCATCTTCACATATCGTTTTAACAAAATGGTTGAGTAACCCATCTTTCGTAGAAAAGTTTATGAAGGAAACACCATCAAATTTACTCAAGCCACCATATCCACCACTCCATAAATTTCCTTTGCTATCTTGAAAAACAGCAGAAACATTTATAAATGGAAGTCCATCTTCAACAGAGTAATTCCTGAAAAAAGTTGATTGTGCAACACTGTTTATGGTTAGCAAGAGATAAAGAAACAGAAAAAAATGTTTTGCTTTTATCATGGGCAAGCAACAAAAATTATTTAGTTCGAAACAAATCGGAATCTTTATTTTTTATTTAGCAATGAGTCCCAACCTTGAGCTGTTAAAGGCATGGATGTTCCGCCTTTTGAAATGAGATTAACGCCTTCTTTGATGTGTGTAACATGCCCAATAATAGTTATGTCGGGATTCGCTTTTATTTTAGGGAAATCTGCTTGATCAATGGTAAATAACAATTCATAATCTTCACCGCCGCTTAAAGCGCAAACGGTAGGGTCCAGATTGAATTCACGAGCCATGTTATAAGTAGAGGGATCGATTGGAATTTTTTCCTCATATAAATTGCATCCAACATTCGATAAGGTAGTGATGTGAAGAATTTCTGAAGCTAATCCATCAGAAATATCGATCATAGAAGTGGGTTTAACTTCTAGTTTTTTTAATAATCCTGGAATATCTTTTCTTGCTTCCGGTTTAAGTTGTCTTTCTAAAATGTAATCATTTCCTTCCAGGTCAGGTTGAACACCAGGTGATTCAAGGAAGATTTGCTTTTCACGTTCAAGCAGTTGTAAACCAACATAAGCACCTCCAAGGTCGCCGGTAACACAAAGTAAATCGCCTTCTTTTGCAGTATTCCTGTAAACGATTTCATCGCTAGAAGCTTCACCAATTGCAGTTATGCTAATTACCAATCCTGATTTCGAACTTGTAGTATCACCTCCAACGATGTCTACATTGTGTTTTTTGCAGGCCATCATCATTCCAGCGTAAAGTTCTTCCAGTGCTTCTACCGAAAAGCGGCTAGATATTGCCAGAGAGATGGTAATCTGTTTTGGCATTGCATTCATAGCATAGATGTCAGATAAATTTACAGAAACAGATTTGAATCCGAGATGCTTGAGTGGCATATAGGCTAAATCGAAATGTACGCCTTCAACAAGCATGTCTGTTGAAACGATAGTTTGCTTTCCTTTGAAGTCAATGACAGCGGCGTCATCACCAATTCCTTTTATAGTACTTTCGTTCTTGATTTCAACAAATTGAGTCAGGTGCTTAATCAATCCAAATTCGCCTAAACTACTCAATTCTGTTCTGTCGGTATTTTCTAACATCTCTTTATTATTTAACACAAAAGTAAGGCTTATCTGCGAATGCCACAAAAGTTAACGATCTATTCATTGTATTATTTTGATGTATCTATTTTTTAATTAATTTTAGGATATTAAAATACGGAAAACCGAATGTCGAAAAAAGAAAAACAAGTTGTAAAAGCAAGCGTTCTTGAAAAAAGTCCTGCCTCCAAAATGAATGAACGGTCCGATCTTTTTGATAAAATCAACAGATGGTTCGAAAAGCATGAAAAAATAATATTTTACTCCCTTTTATTTTTTTCAACCCTTTTTTCTTTCCTCTTGTTTGATGCAAAAGTATCGGATGGCGGTGATGATTCTTCCTATATTGAAAGAGCTTGGTCGCTTCTAAAAGATGGTAAATTCCCTTATTATCAAGGCCCTGGTTATCCAATTATCTTATCGATGATAGTTAAAATATTCGGGTTGAATGTGATTGCCCTTAAAATGTTTTCGGTTGTGTGTCAGTTCGGGTTTGTTTGGTTTACATATAAAACATTTGTGAAGCGTATTCCTATTACTGTTTTATTTGCGCTAATCTCATTTATTTCATTTAATCATTACATTCAATATTATTCTGGACAGACCTTTACAGAAACGTATTTTCTTTTTCTGCAATCCATTTGTATTTATATTGTTTTTAAAATTATAGATAGTATTAAAGAGGGTCAAGGATTATTAGATGATTTGAAAGAAAATTATTTAAAATGGCTGTTATTTGGCTTGTTGTTTGTGTTGTTAAGTATCTCAAAAAGTGTTGCAATTGTTGCGATTGTTGCTGTAGTTTTTTATTTTTTGTTAAATAAAAATTTGAAGCAGGTTGTACTTGTTTTGGTGTCATTTTTTCTTATTCGTTTGATTTACCAATATATAATAACAACTATTTATGGTCCATCAACTTCCGATCAGTTTGAAATGATCTTGCGGAAAGAGCTTTACAAAAAAGAAGCAGGGTATGAAGATTTAGCTGGTATGATTGAACGTTTTTTCAACAACTTTAACACTTACATGTCCTTGCATATATATCGAATTATGAAACTCAGAGGGGAGGCGTATGAATTAACGAGTATCATTCCTCAATTGGCTTATATTTCAGCATTGATCATCGGAATCTTTACATTCTTGAGTTACAAAAAAAATAAATTTATTTTTTTTACTAGTGTTTACCTCATCGTACTTTGTGGTGGAATCTTCTTCGGCATTCAGGCTGCGAATATGCAGGACCGTTTGATTATAATTGTGATTCCCTATATCTTCCTTTTGTTTTTTTTTGGATTCTACGAGTTAGGAAAAAAATATTCCGGCTTACAGATTATCTTTATTCTCTTCGCAGGTTTTATGTTGCTCAGAACAATCGGAACATCTATTCAAAAAGAAAATGTAAAGGCGTTTAAGAAAAATTTGAGTGGCGATATTTATTTCGGTTATTCACCTGATTGGGAGAATTTTTTAAAAATGAGTAAATATTGTGCGGATAGTTTGCCTGATAGTGTAAATGTTCTTTCAAGAAAACCATCCATGTCTTTCCTTTATGGAAATGGTAAGAAGTTTGTTGGACAATACATGGTTACATCTATGGATGCAGATACCGTTTTGATGAATTGGAAAAAGCAAAATGTGCAATATGTAATATTGGGAAATTTGCGCATGAATCCTAAAAAGAATAACGGAAGAATAATCAATACGATCCATCGAATGATCGGACCTGTTTACCAGAAATATCCCCAGAAGATTCGATTGGTAAAAACAATCGGTAAATTAGAAAAATGTGAGTTGTACGAAATCCGTTATTAATTGAAGGTTCAATTGGTAACGGATCTCCCTTATTAATTCTCTTTTTATAATTTAGACAAATCGCTGATCCATGCGTTCAGCAAGATCATTTCTTCTTTACCAATAACATTAATATCAACTAACTTTTGATAGCATGTAATAAGGTTTTCAGAAATATTTTCTTTACCCGGTTTTAAGGAAAGTTCCTGCAATTCTTTGCAGATATTAAAATTATTAGAGTATCCCGGAATCTCATCTTCAAAGTCTTTCATTAGGTTGTGCGCGTTACGTTCCTGCCATACAGTTGGTTCGTGATATAAAATACTCCAACCACATTCCCAGGCAATGCGTTGAGCAACATAACTTCTCCATATATCAGTCATTCTGAAACTGCAATAAGAAGGAAGATACATTAATGCAAATGCTTCTTTGAACCAATATGTATTTTGGCTGTTGAACGGACTCCATGCATTTTTACCAAGTGCCAACCTTTCTTTTATTTCAAAATTTATCGGTAAAGGATAGGTCAGTCGATAAACGGCATCCACATCCGGATTTTCATCTGCAAGCCCCTGTTGGATCGGACAATTGACGGTTATATTTTTTAAAGTTGAAAGTTCAATTTGTTTGTTTTGCAATTCTTCCAATGGAAATCCACGAGGCCAAATCATGTTTTTTGTAAAGTAGTGGTATACATTTACCCAACCAGCATTATCAAATGCATAACTTTTTACTTCTCTGATTTTTTCTGTCCAGAATTCGGCTCTTGGTATATTATCATCATCCGTCTCAACTAATTCTTCCGCACCATTTCTAATAGCTAATAGGTATCCGAGATTTTTTCGAGAATAATGGCGTGTAGGAGTAATTTTAGCTAATTCAAAGGGGAGTGTTAACTGACGGTCAACGCTCCAATAGTCGCACCCTTCCATATTAAATGCAGATGGAGATTTGGTATCACCAATTACAATGTAATCGAAATTACGTTCCTTACATTCTTTTGCAAACTGTTTAAGGATAGGATGTTTATCATCTGCGATTGAGGTGATGATCAATGTTTTTTTTGCTGACATATTAATTTATAAATTGGTTCAACTCTTTTTTTATTTCTTCAAAACCAACATCTGGTTTGTAATCAAAATCTTTTTCTGCTGCACTAATTTCTCCTGCAATATCTTTATGAAATTTTCCTGCTGCATGTATTGTTGCATTTATTTTTCCGAAGAGACCTAAAAAGCTGTCAAGTATACTAAATAATTCGCACATCCATCTTGGAATATATATTGGATTAAATTTCACTCCAAGTCCGGCAGCTATATAATTGTATATTTCATCAACAGTGTGGTTTGCTTTTTTATCGCCTATCCAATACCATTTGCCAAAGGTTTTTTTACTTTTTTCTGCTTTTAAAAATGCTTGAATGATATTGTCGACATGTGAAATACTCCTGAAATTTTTACCATTTCCGAATACTATTTGTTTTTTCCAATAAAACATATTGAAAAAGTTTTTGTTTCTGTCGGGCATAAAAGGACCAAAGAACCAAAACCCTCTGAGTGAAGTACCATCAATTAATCCTTCCGCTGTTTTGTCTAGAATATATTTTTCTGCTAGGTATTTTGATCCTCCATAATTTTTGTAGGGATTCGCTTGCGTGTTTTCATCAAAAATCCTTTTCTTACTTCCAAACCCACAAATGCTATCTGTACCCATGAAAAGAATTCTTCGGATTCCTTTTTCTATGCATACATCAACAATGTATTTTGTGCCTATAAAATTAATTTCATTAAATGTTTTAATGCTTTTTGGGTATATAACTCCAGCCAAATGGTAAACAGAAGTAACATTTTCTAGGGCAATTTTTAAACTTTCAATGTCGAATACATCACCATACACAATTTCGAAAGTTGACGGCAAATTGATTAACCCTTTAAATTTAGGTTGTACAAGTAGTTTTACTTTTCTGTTTACCGCATAATTCCCGAAACGATCTCCGTTCATTAATACATCCACCATCCTGTTTCCAAGCCAGCCGGGAAAGCCTGTGATTAAAAGTACATCATTGGGTTCGTATTGCAGTTTTTGTAATTGGTAATTATTTTTCTCATTAAGTTTTAACAACCCGAGTGTTTTTTTCTTGGTATTAACTATTGCATTTGAAATTAGTTCATCGGTAGGAGTAATAGAATAATTCAATTCTCTAATAGCTTTTTGTGAATCATACCAACTGTAGTTTCCGATAACTGTTTTGATGTATTTAGGGTCAACTGGACTTTTTTTGCCAAGTATTATTTTAGCAGTAATGGCGCCACAATAGATCATCCATTTGGGAATAAAAATAGAAGGAGGTTTGTGTCCGCAATATGTTGAAAGTGTTGTATAAAAATCTTTGAAAGTAATATTATTGCCTGCAACAATGTATTTCTCATTCGCTTGTCCTATGAGCCATGCGTTGATGTGCGCTTTTGCGACTTCGTGAACCGAAGCGATAGAAATTCCTCCAGTAAAATAAAAAGCTTGTCCTTTTTGAAAATAATCCTTGATGATCTTGTGCGGTGGAGTTAGCTTCAGATCATTGTCGCCAACAACCCATGAAGGGTAGAGTCTTCGGATGTCTACTTTCTTTTCTCTGATGATAGAATCACAATATGCTTCAGCTAAATACTTTCCTTTTACATACGGACTTTCTAAAAATGTTGCTTTGTCGTTTTCATTGATAAGTACCGACTGTATAGAGGAACGGCCCAGGACTACAACAGAACTCGTGTAAATAATTGTTTTGACATTTTTACTGATTGCAGTCTCTATTACAATTTTAGAAAGTTCGAAGGTGTTTGCAATAACTCTTTTTTCATCGCTAGTATCTGTTGTGTTTTCGGAAGCAATGTGAAACAAGGCATCGCAATTCTCCAGAAGGGAACGATAGGAATCTGGAGAAAGTAAATTTGCCACATGCACGTTAGCACCTTTTATTTTCAGATCCAGAATGTTTTGATTTTCTTTTCTGAAAAGTAAAGTGGTATCGAAGCCTAATTCAAGCAATTGCAATGCAACATGATAACCAATATGACCGGATGCACCGGTAACAACAACTCGTTTATGCATTTAACTTAAAGTTCCTTAGATTTTGATGTCAATCGTAAAAAGAAATAGTAAAATAAAGTTTGATAGGCATTCTTTATTGCATTTTTAGAAACACGAGGTGAAGGAGCTTGATAATGAATAGGAACTTCAACAGTTCTGTGTTTTCTCAACAGATAACGCAATTCGGTTTGATAAAAATGTGCTTTCGATTTAAATTCGTGGTGGATGATCTTTCCAACCACATCACGATGAAAACCTTGATAACCTGAAGTCATATCGCGCAATTTTGTACCAAGTAATATGTTGGCTAAAACAGTTCCCGTTTTAGAAAGCATTCTTCTTTTAAAAGGAGAATCACCCATGGAGCCACCATTTATAAAGCGGCTTCCGAAGGCGCATTCGTTTCCTTCATTCAATACACGTAAGAACATCGGAATTGCTCTTGGGTCATGAGATAATCCTGCATCCATTTCAATAATGATATCATGTCCGGCTTCAAATGCTGCTCGCAATCCACGAACATAAGCATCAACTACATTTTTGTTTTCGGGAGCCCACACAGTAATGTATCTGGAGTCTTTTGCAGATAGCTCCTCACAAAGTTCCAATGTTCTGTCGTTCGAAGCTTTGTCAATAACAAAGTAAACATTTCCAGGGTTCAATTCGTCAATAACGAAGTTTAACATTTCAATAAAGGGGATGAAATCCTGTTCTTCATTGGCCATCGGAATAACAATTGCCCACTTTTTATAATAAAACATCTTTTATAATTTTAATTATTTAATGCACTTAAAAATTTATTATCTCTTAATTTATCATCGTTGTGTTTGAAATAATAGAGATAAAAGTCGTTGTAATCTTTTTGAACTTCAGCTTTAGTAGCCGAAAGCAATTTCGTTTGAATGTAGTTATCTAAATACATTTGGAAATCGGTATATTTAAAACCAGCACCTAATCGTTCTTTTAATTGAGAAATAATTTTGTTGTCGTATGTAATTATTTCAACCCTTACCTGATAAGGCAACACATCCATCTGAGCATATTTGTATTGATCTTTTGAAATGGCACTTCTATTAAAAATAAAGTGTATTCCTTTATTCTGAAGGTATTCATAGGTTGCGTGTTTCTCGTGACCAATTCTTCCTCTTTGAGGAACTTTCGAATGCGCGATGAGGGTATCCGTTAAGCCGTGGTATTCTTGTGCATAATTGAAATTTGCGAAATAGCCAAGGCAAGCTTGTCCTCCACGAACTAGCATTTTAGCATCGATACCTTGGAATGTTCGTCGAAGCGCTTTACCAAGTTTAATGTCATTTTCTATAGGAAGATAGGTTGTGTATGCCCAGCGTTCATCAGCCACATCTCGGTTAAGTGTTGTTATAATCTTTCCATTTTTATCCGCTGCTTTAAATACTTCAAAACGAATCTTTGTTTCGATAAAACTGACTAATATTATAACAGTAAAGATCACGTTCAGATTTTTCTTTGAAGTTAATTTTATTAAAGAATAATAAATTATAAAATAAATAAAAGGAGCGATTGGGATGATAAAGCGAGCATGCATAAAATCGCCACCTACTTTTGCAACGAAAACAATCAGATATGCATAAACCATGAAAACTGAAACAAGGAAGGCGGCATTCCAATTGTCGGAAAGGTAAGCTTTTAGGTTTGAAAAAAAATTCCCTTTAAAAAAAGGCAATAAAATAAAAGGAGGAAGAAGTATAATCAGGAACGAGGTGAAGTGCGGTTTAAAATATAGCCAGATATAATAAAATCCTTTACTGAAAAGTGTTTCACTGCCCAGTTTATCATAGTAGGTATTTGGAAAAATGAAACCGAAGTAATTATATCGCCAAATAAAATACGGAATGTAAATGAGGATAATAGCAAGATTTAAAAAAAGTAAACTGGAAATTACTCTTGAGATTTTTACGCTGTTAAATAATAGATTAAATGCGAAGAATACATTTGCAAGAAATAGGATAAGAAGTGTATCCGGTCTGGTCATTAAAGCCAGACAAAAATATAAACCGGTAAAAATAAATTTTTTATTTCCTTCAAACGTTGAGAAAAAGAACGTGTAAAAAGCACAGCACAGCAGGAAGCTAAAGAAAGCGGTTTCTAGACCGCTGGTAGCCCAAACATTGTAATCATAGTTTAATGCAAGTGCTATTGTTATAAATGGAAGGATAAAAAAGTTGTTACGTTTAGAAATTTTATATCCGATAACAGAAAAAATAATGAGTGTTCCAATGGAGGAAAGAATGCCGAGGACTTGTGTTGTTATTAATGGACTGAATTTTAGCCAGGCGAGAAAGCTAACCATGATGAGCCACAAAAAGTGCGTATACCCTTCCACGTGTTCTCCTTTGTTGTAAACAAATCCATTGCCATCCAATATATTCTGCACATATCTGAAAGCTATAAAAATATCATCCCCCAACCATTTCAGTTTATAGGAATAGATAATGCTGATAATTACGGCAACTATCGAAATTGAGATGAAAAGATTTTTTTTGAAAGGATCACCTTGTAATTCAACTTTATTTTTTTGATTTGCCATCATCGATATTCAGCTGTTGTTTTCTATAAAAATTTTATTTACCAAAAATAGAAAAAGTAATCAGCACATGGCCCTTTATTACTGCTTTAAATAATTAATTACGATTTCTTGTTTGAGCACCTAATTTTAGGTATTTTTGCAGCAAGATTAGATTAAATCTAAATAAGAATAAGGGTTAAGTAATTCATTTCCAAATATATAAAAATGATAACAGTTTCAGAAAATGCAAAACAGCACGCATTAAATTTAATAAAAAACGAAAATCGTTCGGAAAACACATTTATACGTGTAGGTGTTGATGGTGGTGGATGTTCCGGACTTTCCTATAAACTTGAATTTGATGATCAGTTTAAAGAGGGAGATCAGGTTTTTGAAGACAAAGGCATTAAAATCGCAGTTGATAAAAAAAGTTTTCTTTATCTGATCGGAACAGAATTAGATTATACCGGTGGATTAAATGGAAAAGGGTTTGTGTTTAATAATCCGAATGCAAGCAGAACATGTGGTTGTGGTGAATCTTTTTCAGTTTAAAGTTTAATTTAGAAAGTTAAAAAGTTAGGATTGTTTTATTTATGGACGTTTCAACTAACATGAATTAAGCGGTTCAACCTTAAACTAAATAGTATGGCAAACGAAATTTTAGAAGAACAAATAGGCGGGGAATATAAGTACGGTTTTGTAACCGATATTGAAGCAGACAATGCACCAAAAGGTTTAAATGAGGATATTATCCGTTTTATTTCTAAGAAAAAGAATGAACCGGAATGGATGTTGGAATACCGGATGAAAGCATTCCGCTACTGGCTAACATTGGAAGAGCCTCTTTGGGCGCATGTATCTTATGAAAAGCCGAACTTTCAAGACATTATTTATTATTCAGCACCTAAACCAAAAGTGCAATTAAATAGCTTGGATGAGGTGGATCCTGAATTATTAAAAACCTTTGAAAAGCTTGGTATTTCTATTGAAGAACAAAAACGATTAAGTGGTGTTGAGAGTCGTATTGCTGTTGATATTGTGATGGATAGCGTTTCTGTGAAAACAACTTTCAAAGAAACGCTATCTGAAAAAGGAATCATTTTTTGTTCCTTCGGAGAAGCCGTTCAGGAGCACCCGGAGCTGATAAAAAAATATATGGGATCTGTAGTTCCTTATACGGATAATTTTTATGCAGCATTGAATTCAGCCGTTTTTACGGATGGGTCATTTTGTTATATACCTAAAGGTGTTCGCTGCCCGATGGAGCTTTCAACTTATTTCAGAATAAATGCTTCAGGTACCGGACAATTTGAACGCACACTGATTATTGCCGATGCCGATGCGTATGTGAGTTATCTGGAAGGATGTACGGCCCCGATGCGAGACGAAAATCAATTACATGCAGCTGTGGTAGAAATTGTAACACACAAAAATGCAGAAGTAAAATACAGTACTGTTCAAAACTGGTATCCAGGTGATAAAAATGGCAAAGGTGGGATATTCAATTTTGTTACCAAGCGTGGAATTTGTTTAGAAGATAATTCAAAGATTTCATGGACACAGGTTGAGACGGGCTCTGCTGTTACTTGGAAGTACCCTTCCGTAATTTTAAAAGGAGATAATTCTGTCGGTGAATTTTATTCAGTTGCTGTAACAAATAATTATCAGCAAGCTGATACAGGAACTAAAATGATGCACCTTGGAAAAAATACAAGAAGCACAATTATTTCAAAAGGTATTTCGGCAGGCTTTAGTAATAATAGTTATAGAGGATTGGTGCGAATCGCAAAAGGAGCGAGCAACGCGCGTAACTTTTCGCAATGCGATAGTTTGTTGATGGGTGACAAATGTGGCGCACATACGTTTCCATATATCGAAATAAAAGATAAGTCGGCTATCGTAGAACATGAGGCTACTACTTCAAAAATTGGTGAAGATCAATTGTTTTATTGTAAATCACGGGGTATCGATAATGAGAAGGCAATCGGTTTGATCGTTAACGGATATTGCAAGGAAGTATTAAATAAATTACCAATGGAGTTTGCTGTTGAAGCACAAAAATTATTGGCAGTATCGCTTGAAGGATCAGTAGGATAAAAGTTTAAAGTTGGAAAGTTTAAAGTGAAATAGATATGAGCAAAATAGAAAGATTCGAAGATTTAAAAGTTTGGCAAAAGTCGAGGGAAATGAATCTTAAAATCTATAAGTTATCTAACAAAGGAACTTTTGCTAAGGATTTTGGATTAAGAGATCAAATAAGAAGAGCAAGTGTTTCGATTTTGTAGAACATTGCTGAAGGGTTTGAAAGAAATGGAAATAAAGAATTTGGACAGTTTTTATCAATAGCAAAAGCTTCAGCAGGAGAAGCTAGAACGCAATTATATATTGCAAAAGATTTGGAATATATAAATGAAGAAGAATTTTCAGAAACTGTAAGTGGCTTGTTGGAAATAAGTAAAATGATTAATGGATTAATGAGTTATTTAAAAACCACAGAAATAAAAGGAAGTAAGTTTATGGAAGATGCCATGTTGTATGGAGAATCTCAACTTTTAACTTTCTAAATTAAACTTTAAACCTTATGTTGTCAATTAAAAATTTACATGCCTCAATAGATGGCAAAGAAATATTAAGAGGAATAAATCTCGAAATCAAAGCTGGAGAAATTCATGCGATTATGGGACCGAATGGTTCCGGCAAAAGTACCTTGTCTGCAGTACTTGCAGGGCGGGCAGAATATGAAGTAACCGAAGGTGAAGTAATCTTCAATGGAAAAAATCTATTGGAATTATCTCCTGAAGATAGAGCGCGTGAAGGCGTTTTTCTTGCATTTCAGTATCCTGTAGAAATACCGGGTGTGAGCAATATTAATTTTTTGAAAACAGCTTTGAACGAAATTCGTGCATATAAAGGATTGGATCCGATGGAAGCAAAAGATTTTCTTGCTTTGGTAAAAGAAAAACAAAAGTTAGTTGAGTTAGATGGTAAACTTGCAAATCGTTCTGTAAATGAAGGTTTCAGTGGTGGAGAGAAAAAAAGAAATGAGATTTTTCAAATGGCAATGTTGGAACCTCAATTAGCCATTCTTGATGAAACAGACAGCGGTTTGGATATTGATGCCCTTAGAATTGTTGCAGGCGGAGTAAATAAATTAAAGTCGAAAGACAATGCAACGGTCGTGATCACTCATTATCAGCGATTGTTAGATTATATTGTTCCAGATGTGGTTCATGTTTTGTATAAAGGGAAAATCGTAAAATCAGGTCCGAAAGAATTGGCTTTGGAATTAGAAGAAAAGGGGTATGATTTTATTAAAGATGAAATAGAAGCATAACAAGATGGAAACAGTAGCTAAAATTTCAACTACAGAAAACATATTAAAATTTATAGAGGGAAGTGTTGTTCCTTCCTGGATGGGCAGTAGTCAGAAGCAACTGGCACTTGATGCCTTTAAAACAAATGGTATTCCTAATCGTAAAAGTGAGGAATATAAATATGTGAATATGGAAGTAGCGCTTAAAGGAAGCTTTTCTTTTTCTTCTTCCAATAAAATTCCTGATCAGCAAATTGAAAATGCGAAATATTTAAAAGATGCAATTGTAATTGTTGTTGAAAACGGTAATTATAAAAAAGAGCATTCACAAACTTCATTGTTTCCCAAAGGCTTAACGATTTTAAATATTACCGAGGGTTCTTCAACTGGAGTATTTCAGGAGCATTTTGCAAAATACGCAGCAGTTAATTCCGATCCATTCATCGCGCTTAATTCAGCTTTGGCCATAGGTGGTGTGTTTGTTCATGTTGCAAAAAGTGCTGTTATTGAAGCACCAATTCATATCATTCATCTTACTTCCGTTTCGGATAATACGATTTTAAATTCACGTAATTTAATTGTAGTTGAAGAAAACGCACAGGTTACAATAGTTGAATCTTATGAAACGATTCAATCATCTGCAATATCATTTGCTAACGCATTAACTGAAGTTGTTGTTTCTGAAAACGCAATGGTAGATCATTATAAGATACAGGACGAAGGCGATTCAGGAAGTATGGTTTCTACAACTCAAGTGATCCAAAAAATGAAAAGTAATTTTTCTACACATACATTTTCTTTAAGTGGTTCATTGGTAAGAAATAATTTAACCATTGTGTTAGACGGAGAGTATGTTGAAACACAATTGAATGGGTTGTACATTACAAATGGAAACCAGGTTGTTGATAACCATACCTTAGTTGATCATCGTAAGCCAAATTGCAATAGCAGTGAACTTTATAAAGGGATTATTGAAGATAAATCCTCGGCTACTTTCAACGGTAAAATTTATGTCAGAAAAGATGCACAGAAGACAAATGCATTTCAATCCAATAAAAATATTTTGTTAAGTGATGATGGAACCATCAACACAAAACCCCAATTAGAAATTTATGCAGATGATGTAAAATGTTCGCATGGTACTTCTACTGGTAAGTTAGACGAAGATAAAATCTTTTATCTTCGGGCGCGTGGAATAAGTGAAGCTAGCGCAAAAAAATTACTAATGCATGCTTTCGCATCTGAAGTTGTTGATACCGTTAAGATAGAAGTACTAAAACAATACATTGAAGCCAATATTTCCAAACGATTTGAATAGACCTTTAAAAATATTTTGTTACAAGTAAGGACGCAATCTCTAAATAATGTTTCATTTAGATTGCTTCTTTTCTTTTTAATTTCTGCAAGGCGAAAAACTTGTTTAGCTGAAAATGTATGCTTTTCAAAAATAAGAATCTTCTTTTATTACATTTTATTGTTCTCATTTGGGGATGGTCACCGATTTTAGGTAAGCTTATTAACTTGCAAGGTGTTGTTGCCTATCAGTTAGTTTGGTTCCGTATGTTGATTACAGTTATTACAGTTGCATCTTACATCCTACTTACAAAACAACGTATAAAACAACCGAAGAAAGATGTTTTTAAATTAGTTGGAATAGGAGCAATCATTGCTTTTCATTGGTTTTCTTTTTATCATGCAATCAATGTTTCGAATGTTTCTGTCACCTTAGTTGCTTTTGCCACTGGAACATTATTTACAGCTATTATTGAACCTGTTTTTTATAAACGAAAAATCATTCGTTATGAGATTGCATTTGGAATGGTCATCATTGGTGCCATCGTTTTAATTTTTGAAGTTGAAACACAATATACATGGGGCATTATTTTTGGGATGCTTGCCGCCCTCACTTCTTCTTTTTTTACTGTTTTTAATGGCTTGTTGGTTAGACGAATCCCTTCTTCAATTATTGCCTTTTATGAATTAGGTGGTGGTTTTTTAGCATTAACAGGTTACTTGTTTTTTACAGGGGAATTTAAAATTAATTTTTTTAATATTACACCCGGAGCATGGGCTTGGTTAAGTGTTTTGTCTGTTTTAGGTACTGCATTTCCATTTATTGCGAGCGTGAATCTGATGAAAAAAATTAGCCCCTATACCATTACACTCACTGTTAATTTAGAAACTATTTACGGAATTATTATTGCTTACATACTCTGGAAAAAAGATGAAGCCATGACTCCCGGATTTTATTTGGGTACATTAATAATTTTAGCAACTATTTTTGGTAATAGTTTATTGAAACAGTATCTGAAAAAGGAAAAGAGTTAAAAAAAAACTTGCCCATCATTTTGAGCAAGTTTTTTCTTCTATATTTAAAAGTATGTTATTTACTAACGATGATTTTTTTAGTTTTAATGGTGTTGTCAACTTTTAATTGAAGCAAATACATTCCTTCTGCAATATTTGATGAATAAAAGGATGTCGTATGTTCTCCGCTTACTTGGTTGCCATTTTCTAACTCAGTAACCGTATTTCCCAATAGATCTAAAATAGAGATAGACACAGTTGCATCTTTGCGAATTGCATAATTGATGGTTGTATAATCGCTAAATGGATTCGGATAATTTTCGATTGCAGTGATTGTTGAAACGTCTTCTGTAACACCCAACGGTAATACATTAATTGTGAATGTGCTCGACATCATCATTCCTGGAGTAATTGAATCACAGAAAGTATCCGTACAGCCTGTTCCATCAGCTATTGTTAAACATAACACAACAGGACTTGTAGTTGCATAGGTGTGCGAAGGATAAGCTCCAGTGGATGTTGTTCCGTCACCGAAATTCCAAAGGTAGGTAAGAGCTGGAGCTAATGCAGAGGAAGTGTTGTAAACAAAGTAATTGAAAAGATTGGTAGAATCTTGAACAATTATGAAACTCGCATTGCATGTTGAAACTCCTGGAACAGTAACCGAACTGCAATACGTATCCGAGCAGGAAGTACTCGTATCTGTAATGGTTAAACAAACTGTATACGTGCCCGGACTAGTATATAAATGGGTTTCGTTGCCTACAGTAGAAGAGATACTGCCATCTCCAAAATCCCAGGAATAGCTATACGTTCCGGTTCCTGTTGAGTAATCATAAAATTGAGTGAACGAGGATGAGTCATTAGAAACAAAGTAGGCATTGCAGCTTATCGTTGGAGACAAGATGGTGATTGAATCACAAAAAGTAGCAGTACAAGATGTAATAAAACTGTTTACAGTCAGACAAACATAGTATGTACCAGGAGAGGCATACAAATGGGTGATATCACCAACACTTGTTCCTGATGTTCCATCCCCAAAACTCCATGTGCTTGTTAAGCCTGTTCCAGTTGATGTGTTCCAAAAATAACCATATCCAACCGAGTCGAAAGGCATAAAAGATGCTGTGCATTGTGCTTTTGATGTGAAGCTGATGCAAAGGAATACACCAGAAAATACAACCTTCATTATTTTTGAAAGGAGTTGGTTTTGAAAAAATTTAAATTGATTCATTTATGAAAGATTTAGTAGTTTTTATTTTTCTATTTATTGTTGGTGTTCTTTGAAAAAAGTTTGAGATACATTTCTTCCGAATGGATACAACTCCTTTATTCAATACCATAAAAATAATTCATTTTTTTGATTTAAAGCGATTAATTGTTATTTGGTGATTAAAAAAAAGGGGCAAGCTATCTCAATTATCTTAAATTTGTAAACCAATAATAGCTCTATGAATACAAAACTTTATTGCAATAGTCTTACGCAATATTCCAGATATAAAAGCCGTGTTGTAACAATCGGTGATGTCCCTTTGGGAGGAGATAATCCTATCCGAATTCAATCGATGACCACAACCGATACAATGAATACGATTGCAACAGTTGAGCAAAGTATCCGTATGATTGATGCCGGATGTGAATATGTCCGTATTACAGCCCCAAGTATAAAAGAAGCTCAAAATTTAGAGCTTATAAAAAAGGAACTAAGAGCCCGTGGATACAACACTCCACTTATTGCAGACATTCATTTCACTCCGAATGCAGCCGAACTTGCTGCTCGCATTGTTGAAAAGGTTCGTGTGAATCCTGGAAATTATGCCGATAAAAAGAAGTTTGAAAATATAGAATATACAGATGCAACTTATGTTTCCGAATTAGATCGTATCCGCGAACGGTTTACACCTTTAGTGAAAATTTGTAAGGAATACGGAACTGCCATGCGCATTGGTACAAACCATGGTTCATTAAGCGATCGGATATTGAGTCGATATGGTGACACTCCACTAGGAATGGTAGAGAGTGCTTTAGAGTTTCTGCGAATTTGCGAAGACAATAATTATTACAATATTGTCTTGTCGATGAAAGCAAGTAATCCCCAAGTGATGGTGCAGGCATATCGTTTGTTGATTTTAAAAATGCAGGAATTGAATATGAATTATCCCTTGCATCTTGGTGTTACCGAGGCCGGAGAAGGTGAAGATGGACGGATAAAATCTGCTGTGGGTATCGGAACTTTATTGGAAGATGGAATCGGTGATACCGTCCGTGTTTCATTAACGGAAGATCCTGAGTTTGAAATTCCTGTTGCTAAAAATTTAGTAGAACGTTATTCTGATAGAGCAAATCACAAGTCAATTCCCGAGATACTAAGTTTGCCTTATTCACCCTACGACTTTCAAAAACGTTTGTCAAAAGAAATTCAAAATATTGGTGGATCAAATGTTCCAAGAGTGGTTGCTGATTTTAGTGAAAAACAAAAAATAACACCAGCTTCACTTTTTGCAGTTGGTTACAATTATTCTGTGCCACTCGATAAATGGAATTTAACAGATCAGGCTTGTGATTATATTTTTGCAGGCGACAATTCGATTGATTTTCAAATTCCCGGAACATTAGGATTAATATACAATGCAAGTGCTTGGAATGCATTAAAAGATAAAACGAGAAGTTATCCCTTATTTTCTTTTGATGAATTTATGAAAGCTACGAATAAATCAGAAAGCGTAAATTTTATATCCATAACAATTAATGAACTTCTTTCATTTTCAAATTCACAAATTCATGAATTCCCAAATTGTATTTTTGTTTTGCAAACATCCAATATGCATGGAATGGCAGAGCAGCGAAGAATTTTTGTAGAGTTTTTAAATAATTCGATCTCAATTCCTGTGATCATAAAAAGGAATTATTCAAATGTTCCCGAAGAAAAATTTCAATTACATGCATCCACTGATTTTGGTGCATTATTTCTGGATGGTTTTGGGGATGGAATTTGGATTTCACAAACAAATTGTACCGCTCCCAAAAATGTGAATGCAATTGCATTTGGAATTTTGCAAGCAACACGCACCCGAATTTCAAAAACAGAATATATTTCCTGTCCTTCTTGTGGCCGGACACTTTTCGATCTTCAGGAAACAACTGCGAAGATCCGAAGCCGGACGGATCATCTGAAAGGAATAAAAATCGGAATTATGGGCTGTATTGTGAACGGGCCCGGTGAAATGGCGGATGCCGATTACGGATATGTAGGAACCGGTACCGATAAAATTACTTTGTACAAAGGTCGAGATGTGGTGGAACGAAACGTAAATTCTGAAAAAGCAGTTGATGCCCTTGTTGAACTTATTAAAAAACATGGTGATTGGGTAGAAAAACAATACTGATAATTAAGATTCAGTTAAATAACAAAAATACGCTTCTAACTTATTTTTTATGAAATAGACGTCTCTAATTTAAAATACTATTCCAAACTATAGGTTCTAAAATCATGACTATTTCGCAGGTTCGAATGATCGTTTAATTCCCGAAAAATAGTTATATTTGCTTCCATAAACTATAATTAATCCCTATGAAAAAAATATTTACGCTAATATCTGTTGCTTTTACTTCTAGTTTGTTTGCACAAACAATAATTCAAAATGGAGGTTTTGAATTGTGGGAAAATATAGGCTCTGCTACCGAAGAACCTACCTTTTTTAATTCAAACAAAACTGGTACCGATTGGGCAACAAGTGGTCCTCAGACATGCTATCGCGATGCATCTACATTTCATAGTGGAGCCTATTCTGTTCGTATGGAAACTAAAACATTTATTTTTGCTGTAGTAAATGGGTCGGTTGCTACCGGAATAATTAATGCACCTACTACAACAAAATCAGATGGATATATCGGAACAATTAAAAATACAGATTTGTCTGATATCAGACGAATGGCATTTGTTGGTCGCCCTGATAGTTTAATAGGTTGGTATAAGTACACGCAAGGAGGAGCTGCAGAATTGGGTAAGATAAAAGCAATTCTTCACAAAGGAAATTATTATGATCCTGAAGCTGCAACTGCCTACCACCCGGATTCTACCGTAAATAAAATCGGTCAAGCACAGTTTTTGACACCTACTGCGAATGTTTCTTCCTGGACCCGCTTTTCTGTACCTTTTACTTACGTTTCAGCAAGCAACCCTTCTTATATCATGATTAATACAACTTCTTCGTACGACCAAAATACATCAACTGCAGGAAGTAAATTGTGGATCGATGATCTATCTGTAGTATACAATACAACAAGTATTTCAGAAAATGCATACAATGAAAACAATGCGAATGTATATGCTTATGATAAAACAATTCATGTTGATTTCTTAAATGCGAATCAAAAGCAAGCAACACTTTCAATATATGATCTTACCGGAAAACTAGTTGGACAAAAACTAGTCTCCAATTCTTCACAAAACGCAATGAGTGTTTCTGAATTAAATTCCGGATTATACATGTATCAATTGATTGGAACTGAAATTCATAAATCAGGTAAATTATTTATTAAATAACTATCAATCTTATTCAATTAAACCCTGGCATGTTTATGTTAGGGTTTTTTATTTTTTCAAAAAATGCGTTTACGAAATAGTTTAATTTTAGCTATATCAGTCCTATCACTAGTGAATGTTTGCTACTCGCAGGAAACAGGTGTTCTGAAAGGAAAGATTTCAGATGCGATCTCTAAGGAGTATCTTCCCGGTGCTACTGTGCGGCTTGTTTCAGATTTGTCAAAAGGGTCCGTATCAGATATTGATGGAAATTACTCAATGGTTTTGGATACCGGATACCATGAACTTTTCGCTGTGTTTATTGGTTCTGTAAACGATACATTTAGTGTTCACATTCAATCGAATCATGTTACGGAAAACGACATCGCAATGATGCCGGTTGCAAAATTTTTACAAACCATTGTTGTTTCATCCGGTAAATTTGACCAGAAACTCGAAGAAATGACGGTTTCTATGGAGGTTATAAAACCAGATTTAATCAATAATAAAAATACAACCAGTATTGAAACAGCATTGGAGCAGGTGCCTGGATTAACTATTATTGACAATGATCCCCAGATTCGCGGAGGGAGTGGTTTTACATTTGGTGTAGGAAGTCGAGTGGCTATAATTGTTGATGGAATTCCTTTGTTAAGCGGTGATGCGGGTCGACCTGAATGGAGTTATATTCCTGTTGAAAATATTGAACAAATAGAAGTAATAAAGGGAGCATCTTCTGTATTATATGGTTCTTCAGCATTAAGTGGCGTAATCAATGTGCGTTCAGCATATCCAAGAAGTACACCCAAAACGGTTATCAATTATTCTGTTGGGAATTATAGTTTACCAAATGCACCAGCAGAAAACTGGTATAATGAATCCATTCCTGGATTTACGAATCTTAATTTTATGCATTCAAGGATCATTAAAAAGAATTTAGATTTTGTAATTGGTGGAAATTTTAATATGGATCAAGGCTATATCGGGCCTCCACCTCCTCAATTACCAATTCCTAGTTATGCTAAAAATGATATTGATACCGTATATAGTTTTTCAAATAATGATATGCAAAAAGTGCGGGGAAGAATAAATATGAATTTGAGGTATCGTTCTAAAAAAATTCCTGGTTTGAGTTTTGGAATAAATTGTAACGCTATGTCAAACAAAACAAATATGGTATATGCTTGGTTTAACGATTCATTGGGACTGTATAAAGGATATCCTGGTGCTGTATTTTTGGAGAAGCAAACACTTTACAATTTCGATCCTTTTATTCGCTTAATAAAAGAAAATGGTATAACACATAGTATCGTTACCCGTATTTTTCGTTCAAATAATGTAATTACCGGCAATCAGTCTAATAGTGGAACGATGGCTTACGGTGAATATCAACTTCAACGTATTTTCAAAAACATTGATTTTGCTTTTACAGGTGGAGTAGTTGGTAATCTCTCTCAAACAAAAGCTGCTATTTATGCATCAGCTGGCTTACCTGAAAATAAAATTGTGAATGCAAGTGGTTATGTTCAGATTGATAAAAAATTCTGGGGTATATTAAATGTCTCGGGTGGATTTCGATATGAATATTTTAAGATGAATAACTTAAATAGTGTGGTTGCTCCAATTTATAGAGCGGGTGCAAGTTTGCAAGTTTTAAAATATACTTATGTTAGAACCTCATATGGACAAGGGTTTCGTTATCCTACCATTACAGAACGTTACATTAAAACAAAGGCAGGAATGTTTGGTGTGTATCCAAATCCGGATTTAAAACCGGAGTTGAGTACGAATTTTGAATTTGGTTTAAAACAGGCCTACAAAATTGGAGGTGTTGCTGGTTATTTGGATATAGCTGGCTTTTATCAAAAATACCAGAATACAATTGAATTTCTTTTTGGTCAATGGGAAAGTTCTTTATTTGATGCTGGTTTTAAATTTTTGAACACTGGTGATTCTCGTATTCGCGGAGTGGACGTTTCCTTGGTTGCTGCGACATTGGATGCAGAGAATAAAAAGTATGGAGTTACTGCGCTGATTGGCTACACATATATAGAACCAATTTGTTTAACGCCCGATAGTGTTTATGGGCGTGATTTTAGATATGGCGGCAGCGGGCGCGATTTAAGCTATAAGAACAGTAGTATGGACACTACTGACAATGTTTTAAAATACCGTTTTAAGCACATGGTAAAAGTGGACATTGAATTTAAGATAAACAAATTTAATGTAGGTTTCAGTTACCGTTACTATAGTAAGATGCAGAACATTGATAATGCTCTTCAGGATATAGAAGTATTAACAGGAGGTATTCAATTCATAGACGATATAAAGGGAGTGCAATATTGGAAAACACACAATGGCTTTCATATTTTTGATGCTCGGATAAGTTATAAGTTTAAAAAGAGTCAGAAGCTTTCTCTCGTATGTAACAACATTTTTAATATCGACTATTCACTTCGTCCATTAAAAATTGAATCTCCTAGAACAATTGCTTTGCAGTATGTACTAACGTTTTAAAACTACTTGTTGAACCTTAAATTTTTTATCGTCGATAGTTCTTTATTTTGATATTTCGATGTTTTAAAATCTATTTGCTTTAATTAAGTGCGATACGCCCCCTTGTTTTGTAACAATATCAATTCTTCTAAACTATCCTTATAACGATCAATAACCTCTTAGTGCTTTTCGTTTTATTCAGAAATAGCGGGAAGAGCTGCCAGCAATTTTTATTTTTCTTTCTTTTGATTCTCCAAAAGAAAGAAACAAAGAAAAAGCGACCACAAAAACCAACTACTATTTTTTCTTTCACTCAAAAATCCTCGCATTCAGTCGCCTGAAAAAAAAGCAGTTCGCTCT
>CANIFU010000003.1 GCA_947466965.1 Bacteroidota bacterium | reverse complement strand
TTCGCATTCAGGACATTGGTTCTCCGCATTAAGGTGTCGTTGGCGGTCAAAAAATCAGTTACCTGATTTGTACTTTGCTTTGAGTTATTCAATTTAAATTTGGGTTCAATTTCGAGCTCTGTAAGAGAATCTATCGTTTGAATGATTTTAAAATTAATTGCGTGGCTTTGTGTTCTCTGAAGATTTTTGTTGCTATTTGCCGTAACATAATTTGTATCAATTAAAAAATATTGTGATTTTGTTGAACTGTTTGCTTTTAATTCATTGTTATTGTATGAATAGTTGAAACCCAATTTGGTTTTCTTTGAAATTTTATCTGTATAATAGAAACCTGATTTTAAAGTTTGAGGTAGTCCTATATTCTGATAACCATTGTTCATGCTATACATTCCACCATCATCATCCGTTTGCATATTGGATTCGTTATCCAATCCATATTTATACATATCGCCCCAGCCAAAACTAGATTGGGGCGTATTGCTGGAAAGAGCAAAAACAGAAATTTTCTGAGCATTTTTAAACTTGTTTACCAAAAGTTCACCTTCATAAAAATTCTGAAAATCACTTGCCCCTGATACCTTTCCAAAATAGCCTTTTTTAGTATCTTCTTTTAGTTTCAGATTCATCACCTGAGTAGTCTCTTCACCATCACCCGCATTTTCATTCTTTTTTTCATATACCTGAACCGATTCAACACCATTTGCCGCCAAGTTCTTAGTAGCAACGGTCGGATCGCTTCCAAAAAACTCATCACCATCAACCAATACCTGACTCACTTCTTTCCCCTGAGAAGTAATTTTCCCTGAAGCATCAACCTTAATACCGGGTAGTTTTTTCAACAGGTCTTCAACTGTTGCGTTGGGTTTTACTTTAAATGAATCAGCAGTATAAATTAAGGTATCACCCTTATAATAAACGGGATCTTTGTATGCATATATGATCACTTCGCTTAATTGCTGACTTTTTGGTGGAAGTACAATGCGTCCAAAATCAAATTGATAATTGGAAGTGCTTCCAAATACATAGAAGGATTGTTCAGAAAATCGGGAATCGGATATAATTATTTGAACGGTATCAATCTGTAAGTTGGATAACGTAAAATAACCTTTTGAATCGGTTCTTGAATGTGCAAGTAAAACAGAATCCTTCATCCTTATTGCCATTGCTACAGCATTTTTCAATGGCATTTTGGAAACTGTATCTTGTACATTTCCAGAAATGGTCATTTTTTGTGAAAAAGAAGGAATCGATATAAAAAGAAAAATTAGTAGGACAATTTGACGCATAGGGTTCAAATATTGCCTAAAAAGAAAGTAATTAGGAGTAGTATACTACCAACTATTTAGAGAGTGAGAAAAAAAATACGAAATTCTTTAAAAAATTGGGAATAAAAATCTCGTTTAAATAAAAAAAACTAAAAAAAAGAGTATCAATGATACTCTTTTTTTTAAAAAGTGTGCAAAAAGTGATTACTTTTTACCTTTTTTTGTTGATGCAGCAGCAACAGAATCAGCGATTCTAGCAGCTTCAGTAGCAGCAGCTTCAGCAGCAGCAGTTGAATCAGCAGCAGCTTGCATTTTTGCAGCTTCTTCAGCAGCAATAGCAGATTCTACAGCAGCAATTGAATCAGCAGTAGCTTTAGCTTTAGCAGCTAATTCTTCTGCACTTGGTCCGCAAGCAACGAATGTAAACATACTCGCTACGGCAACTAATGTAAATAATTTTTTCATTTTGTTTTGTTTGTGATTTTAATTAAAATTTCGGCAAATATATATTAAATATTTAATACGAAACAAATATTTTTAATTTTTTTTTGATTATTTTTAAAATTAAGGGTATATCTACTTAAAAAAATATGGAAAACGAATCTTGTTTTAATTTATTAGCTTTGCAGTCTATGCAAAATTGGTGCAAAAATGTAACTTCGTTAATTAAAAAAACAGGTCTTTTAATATTCCTGTATTCCAGCTGCAGATTGATTTTCTATGGTTTCAACTACTCCTATTTTTTCGATTTAAAGTTCAGAGAACTGCTACTTATAATGGTATCCGGATTACGTTTTGATCTTTCAGTAATTATTCTCTCTAACGCTATTTTTATAATATTATACTTACTCCCATTTGCTTTCAGAGAAACAAAAACTTATAGAATTGTACTTTTATGGCTTTTCACAAGTATTAACAGCATTGCCGTATTGGCAAACTGTGTCGACCTGATTTACTTTCAATTTACGTTAAAGCGAACTACAGCTGATGTATTTAATTTTTTTGGAGGAAAGATTGGTAATGATCTGGGACGATTATTACCCTTATTTTTGAAAGAATACTGGTATATTTTTATTATCTGGCTCATTATCAGCATTTTTTCTTTTTTAATTTATAAAAAACTAGATAAAAACATACGTTTAATATGGAACGGAGTAACCTACTTAATGCAAACAGCCATTCTATTTATTGTTATTTCATTCAGCATTTTGGGGTATCGAGGCGGATTTCAATTAAAACCAATTAGTGCTTTAGATGCAGGGGAATATACTTCTGTTAAATACATTCCTCTTATTATCAGCACGCCTTTTAGTATTCTTAAAACAATAGATCTTCAAACCATTGAACCTAATATTTATTATACGGACGAATCCGAACTTTTAAAAATTTACAGCCCCTATCACAAAGCAGAATCCGGAGAATTTAAAAAATTGAATGTCTTTATTATAACCTTAGAAAGCTTTTCTAAGGAGTATATAGGTTCTATTAATGGCAAAAAAAATGGCTATACGCCTTTTATAGATTCACTTATCGGACAAAGTTTAACGTTTGTAAATGCGTTTTCAAATGGTAAAACATCCATTCAGGGAATTCCATCTATTGTAGCAAGCACGCCAAGTTGGATGAATGAACCGTATATTTCTTCTCCCTATGGAAGTAATCAGATAAAAAGTATTGCAGGCTTACTAAAAAAACAAGGATATTATACAGCATTTTTTCACGGCGGTACTAATGGAACAATGGGTTTTGATGGATTCTCTCGCCTTGCTGAATTTGATCAATATTTTGGAAGAACAGAATATAACAACGAAAAAGATTATGATGGCAGTTGGGGAATTTGGGATGAGGAATTTCTTCAATATACTGCAAATACTATCAATCATCAACAACAACCATTTTTTGCTACACTTTTCACTCTCACTTCACATCACCCCTATCCCATCCCCGAAAAATACAAAGGAAAGTTCAAAGAGGGAAAACTCCCAATCGAAAAAACGATTGCATACAGTGATTATTCGCTTCGAATGTTTTTTGAAACTGCAAAAAAAATGGCCTGGTTTAAAAACACATTGTTTATTTTAACAGCTGACCATACAGGAATAACTGTTGACCGTTTTTATCAAAACAAAGTAGGAAACAATACCATACCAATTTTATATTATTTACCTGAAAGTGATTTAAAAGGAATTGACTATACAACTACACAACAAATTGATATTCAACCATCTATACTTGACTATTTAAACTACCCATTCAATTATTTTTCTTTTGGAAAAAGTGTGTTTGACAGCACCTCCACCCACCAAGCACTTATGTATAATAGTGGTGTTTATCAATTAGTTGAAGGAAATTATGCTTTAGAATTCAATGGTGAAAAAGCCACTGAATTATATAACTTCGACACTGACAGTTTGTTAAAACAAAACTTGATCCTAAAAAATCCGGAGCAAGCAAAAAAAATGGAGGGAAAGGCAAAGGCGATCATTCAAATGTATCAGCAGAGCATGATAAAAAACAAAATGGTCATTAATTAAATAAGCATTAGTTATTAGGTCTTAAAAAAGAGTTTTGTTTAAAATTCATACTTTTTGAATTCATATTAACGAATTACATGTCAAAAAAAAGAATTTGTTTCATTGTAAATCCGATTTCAGGAATTGGTCGTCAAAAAGTAATCGAAAAACTTATTTTTGAACAGCTCGACCGTTCTCTTTTCGACTATGAAATTGCATATACAAAAGCCGCAAAACATGCTATCGAGCTGTCAGCTGATGCCGCATCTCGAAACGTTGATATTGTTGTAGCTGTTGGAGGCGATGGTTCTGTAAATGAAATTGCCAGAGGCTTAGTTAATACTAAAACTGTGTTAGCGATTATTCCAACAGGCTCCGGAAATGGTTTAGCAAGACATTTAAATATTCCAATCAATATTAAAAAAGCGATGCAGGTGATCAATTCAGGAAATAAGATCACGATTGATACTGTTAAAATGAACAATGAAACATTTGTTAATGTGGCAGGAATTGGTTTTGATGCACATATAGGCTGGGAGTTTTCTAAATTCGGGAAACGTGGATTTTCATCTTATCTGAAGGTGATCACACGTGAATTACCCAGATATAAATCTCAAAATTTCGAACTGATCATTGAGGATAAAAGTATTTTTAAAAAAGCTTTTCTCATTAGTTTTGCAAATGGCTCACAATGGGGAAACAATGCGCAGATCGCTCCCACAGCAAATATTTCTGACGGAGAAATTGACATTGCTATTTTAAAAGATTTTAATTTTCTGAATGCCCTTCGTATCGGTTACCGTTTATTAAAAGGCAATCTACACCAATCTTCCTTCCTCGAAATAATCAGAACGACTGAAGTTTTGGTCAAACAGGAAGGTCAAATTGCCCATATTGATGGTGAACCGATTGAGGTCGGAAAAGAGCTAAAGATTAAAGTAAATCCCTCCTCATTGAACATTCTGGTTCCTTTGGAAAAATAATTAAACAAATTGAATTTTAATAATCGTATAATCATTTATAAGCGATGAGCAAAAAAAATAATACCGACGGGTTTGTATTTTCTACTAATAAAGATTTTCAATTTAACAATGAGGATGAAACTCCAATGGAATCATTGCCTCCGCAGCAACAGAATCTGAAAATTTTTCTTGATCGAATCAGTGGCGGTAAATTAGTGACACGGGTAAACGGATTTATTGGCAATGAGTCGGATCTGGAAACATTAGGGAAAACCCTAAAACAAAAATGCGGTGTTGGAGGAAGTGTAAAAAATGAAGAAATATTACTCCAAGGTGATCACCGCGACAAAGTATTAAAATTACTTGCAGAACTGAAGTACAAGGCAAAAAAAGCCGGTGGATAATTTACCTAAAATTCAGTTCAGCTACGATTCTTTTTTTCGATTTAATACTTCTCTGTATAGTTCCTCATACATCGGCAATACTTTTGAAATATCAAATTTTTTGGCTTGCTCGTAAGCATTTTTCTTGAATTCAGTCAAAATTACATCGTCTTTTAAAATGTGAATTGCATTTTTTGCCATGTCATCTATATCACCAACATTACTCATATATCCCGAATAGCCGTGAACATTTACCTCCGGAATACCACCTGAATTAGTAGAAATAACAGGAACCTTAGCGGCCATTGCTTCTAAGGCTGCCAATCCGAAACTCTCCGCTTCTGAAGTCAATAAAAACAAATCTGCAACCGCCAAAATTTGTTCTGGATTGACAATTTTTCCTAGAGAACGGATATCTTGACAGGTATCCAGCTCCCTACAAAGTTTTTCAATAGCGGGGCGTTCTGGACCGTCACCTACTAAAATTAATTTTGAAGGAATTTGTTTTCTCACTTTATCAAACACGCGCAACACATCCTCTACACGTTTTACTTTCCTGAAATTAGAAACATGAATTAGCAAACGTTCACTGTTTGGTGCATATACCTTTTTTTGACAAAGAGTTTCATCGTGCTTATAATCTTCAAGACAAATAAAATTAGGGATCACTTTTATTTCTCTTTTTACATCCGGAAAATTAGAATACGTATCTTCCTTTAGGCTCTCTGAAACAGCTGTCACAGCATCACTTTGATTTATTGCAAATGTAATAACCGGTTCAAATGAAGGATCTTTACCAACTAATGTAATATCTGTTCCATGCAGGGTTGTAATAAATGGTATATTAATTCCTTGTGACGCTAAAATTTGTTTTGCCATATAGGCAGCAGAAGCATGTGGAATAGCGTAATGAACATGTAAAAGATCCAACTTTTCGTACTTCACCACATCCACCAATTTACTAGAAAGAACCAATTCGTATGGTTGGTAATCGAATAATGGATAGTCGGAAACGGCTACTTCATGGTAAAAAAGGTTCCCAGAGAAAAAATTGAGCCTTACTGGCTGACTATATGTAATAAAATGTACCTGATGCCCTTTTTCAGCCAAGGCTTTTCCTAGTTCGGTTGCCACAACGCCGCTTCCACCAAATGTGGGATAACACACAATTCCTATTTTCATATAATTACTAAATTAGATAAATAAACAACAACGTAAAAAAATTGCTTGAAAGAAAGTAACACACTATTTAAAGGCATCATAAATTACTTCCTGAATTTTAGTGCGGATACCTGATTTAGCTAATTTATTATCATCCGCATCAGGATAAACTCTGTTCGATAGAAAAACATATACCAATTGATTGGTGGGATCGGCCCAAGCTAATGTTCCTGTAAATCCAGCATGACCGAAACTTAAAGATGAAACACATCGACAAACCGGACTATCTTTATCAGGATTCATTTCCGGTTTATCAAAACCTATGGCTCTTCGGTTATCTTTACAATATTGACATTTTGTGAATTCAGCAACTGTTGACGAATCAATATAACGCTTACCGCCATATGTTCCATAATTCATAAACAACTGCATCATTACTGCCAAATCATTTGAATTAGAAAATAAACCCGCATGACCGCCAACACCACCTAACATTGCAGCGCCCTGATCATGAACATCACCATGAATTTGCTGTTTTCGAAATTTCGCATCAAATTCAGTAGGGACAATCCTATTCAGTTCAAACCGTGACAATGGCTTATAACTCATTGTAGTTAATCCAAGTGGTGCATAAAAAGATTCTTGAACATAAATATTCATTGCCGACTTAGTTTTATCTTCAATAATTTTTTTGATAAAATAGTACCCTAGATCACTATATACATATTTTCCACTTTCTTTTAATGGCGATTCAATGATACTTTTATAAATAGTGTCTTCATAATATTTACTAATATATAAATCGTTTGCTACCCTTTTCGAATACAAATCATTGGGAGTTTTATTATAAACACCAACTTTATATGTCCCGTCTTTGTTCACTGTTTTTGTCCAGAATGGAATCCAATCTTTTAAACCCGCTTGATGTGACATCATTTCACGGATAATAATATTTTGTTTGTTACTTCCTTCTAAAGCAGGCAAATAAGAGCACAAAGGTTCATCCAATCTTACTTTTCCTTCATCCACTAATTTCATCAGAGATACAGTAGATGCTGCAATTTTTGTGATTGAAGCGATATCGTATAAATCACTATTCTTTACTTTTACTTTTGTTTCATAAGTATGTGCGCCGAAAGATTTCTGATAAATTACGTTCCCATTTTTTGCAACCAACACCTGACAGCCTGGGAAAACTTTTTCCTTTATTCCTTTCAAAACAATACTATCAATTTTTGATAATGCTTTTGAATTAACATTTAATTCTTCAGGAATGGTGTATTTAAAACGAACTTGTTTGGTAGAAATGCCTTGTCCTAATAGAAAAAAAGAACTGGCTGTTACTGGCAATTTTCCTGTAGCAGCAACACCTCCAAAAATTAACTGTGCCGAATAACTTTCACTGTAGTCACTGTTTTCATAAGTCATGATTACGGCATCTGCAAACTGTATACTATCTAATTTAGCAAGTACATAGGGGTTTGCAGCAACATTTAAAACAACTTTATGTTCTCTGATAAGTGCTTTCAAAAGGGCAACAACAGATGGTGTTAATCCGAAATTTTTATCTGGCTTATTGTTCGTATTATTAATGTGAATTATAATTGGATTATATGTTTTTAACTGAGTCAGAATTGAATCAAATGCCGATTGTTTTGCATCTTTATCTATTCCAAAATGGTTTATTGGTGAATAGTTGGATAGGGTTTGCTGAAAAATGCTAAGTTCTTTATACCCTAAAGACAAGGATGCAATTTTTGAGGATTCTAAATTTTGTAGCGGAAGAATATCATTTTTATTTTGTAACAAGGTTAACGATGCTTCTGTTAATTTACGGTTTATCAATTCAGCTTGCTTCGTATTTAGATCTTCATACAAATTTTTTAATTTGATTTTCGAATAATGATTTAAACCTGACCACTGTTTAACTAATAATATTTTCATACAACGTTTATCAATTTCTTCCTGAGTAATTTCTCCCCTTTCAATTGCTGCCTTCACCTCTTTTATTCCTGTAGGAACATCTTCAGGAAAAAGCAATACGTCATTTCCAGCAACAAGTGCTTTTACTTCAACCTCTCCTGGTTTATAAAATTTGCTCACCCCCTTCATGTTTAAAGCATCAGTAAAGATCAACCCTTTAAATCCTAAAGTATCTTTTAATAAACCTGTAACAATACTTTTTGTAAGCGTAGAAGCCTGATTGGGCGTAGTATCCAATGCAGGAATACTTAGATGCGCCACCATCATACTTCCCAAACCTTCTGCTATCAATTCTTTAAAAGGATATAATTCTAAGGTATCTAGGCGGGCGCGACTTGATTTTATTGTCGGTAATGTTTTATGAGAATCACTATCTGTATCCCCATGTCCCGGAAAATGTTTTCCACAAGCCAATACATGATTATCTTGCATTCCCTTCATATACATAATTCCTTTTCGGGCTACATTTTTTTTATTTTCACCAAAAGAACGATTGCCAATTACAGGATTAAGCGGATTATTATTGATGTCAATATCCGGCGCAAAATTTACCTGCATCCCCATACGCTTTGTCTGACGAGCAATTTCAACACCCATTTCATATATCAATGAATCATTTTGAATAGCACCTAACGTCATTTGGCGTGGGAATTTTGTTGTACTATCCAATCGCATAGCCAAACCCCATTCACCATCTATTGAAATCAACAAGGGTACTTTTGAACACGACTGATAACAATTTGCAAGAATAGCCTGACGAACTGGGCCTCCCTGAAAAAAAATCAAGCCACCTATTTTATACTTATTTACCAACTCCTTCACTTCTTTTATATGTACTTTATCTTTATTGGAATACGCTGCTACCATAAACAATTGAGCAATGCGTTCATCCGCACTCAATGTTTTAAACACTGAATCAGCCCAACGTGTGTTTGAAGAATAAAATGGAGGCTCTTGTTTGTATGATTTAGGAATAAAACTAACAGAGATGATAACAAAAAGTGAAAATAAAAATAAGATAATTTTTTTCATTCAGCGGATTAAATTTGAAACGTATCAGTTCATGGAATTTGGAAGCTAAGTTACCTTGTAAGAATACGTCATTCGTTTTTTTCACTTTTACTTTTCAACGAAACAATGTTAATTGAAAATCGGAACGATTATAGTAATTAAGCTAGTTTTCAACACTTTTGTATTTTAAAACATAACAGAATGTATAAAAAATTATTTAATCTCATGGTATTAATGATAAGCGTATTAACGCTTAATCTGCTTACAAGCTTTATAACCAAACAGATTATAAATTACAAATCAGACATAAATCCATACAAATTTACGGGAATAGCAATGCTTACACTCGTATTTATTCTTGTTCCTGCATACAGCTATATGAAAATCAAAATAGAACTTTTGGTTGCTCGCGTTTTGGTTTCGGGAAGTAATTCGTTTGGAAAAACGATTGGATTGCTTTTTTCATTCACACTTATTTTTGGAATTCTTTTTAGTATTTATCTAAATCAATGGTTTGGTATCAATTTGTTGGAAGTGTTGAAAACTAAAAGATAGCAAAATTCAGTTCAAATACTTACCAATAAAGCACTTACGTCAAATAGCCCCTTACAAGTTTATCAATACTTCTTTCAGCAACATTTATTCGATAATTTAGTATTATTTTTGTAGGAATTCGTCAAATTATGTCAGATATTATTCATCTTTTACCCGATTCGGTTGCCAATCAAATTGCTGCAGGGGAAGTCGTTCAACGACCTGCTTCTGCAGTCAAGGAATTGATGGAAAACGCTTTGGATGCAGGCTGTTCAAAAATAATGCTGATTGTAAAAGACGCAGGAAAAACCTTAATTCAAGTGATCGATAACGGTTGCGGAATGAGCGAAACTGATGCCCGCATGAGTTTTGAAAGGCATGCTACTTCCAAAATCAAAAAAGCAGATGATCTTTTTGCTATTCGAACAATGGGTTTTAGAGGCGAAGCGCTTGCTTCTATTGCCGCAATTGCTCAAGTTGAATTAAAAACCAAACGAATTGGCGATGAGATAGGCGTCCGAATAGATATTGAAGGTAGTGAGATCAAACATCAGGAAGCCGTAAATTGTGCAGAAGGCACCTCCATCGCTGTAAAGAACTTGTTTTACAATGTTCCTGCCAGAAGGAATTTTCTAAAGACCGACTCAGTTGAGCTGCGCCATATCATCGATGAATTTCACCGGGTGAGTATTCCTAACCCGAATATTGCATTTAGCCTTCATCATAACAATACCGAAGTTTTTCATTTGGAACCAGGAACGCTAAAGCAACGACTAATGGGGCTTTTTGGCAATTCTTACAATACAAGATTGGTTCCTGTAGAAGAAAATACAGGCATTGTAAAAATCAAAGGATTTGTAATCAAACCCGACTTTGCTAAAAAAACTCGGGGTGAACAATTTTTCTTTTTAAACAAACGCTTTATCAAGAACGGCTATTTACATCATGCTGTTCAATCCGCTTTCGAACAATTACTTCCCAACGATAGCTTTGCGTCTTACTTTTTAATGCTGGATGTGGATCCTAAAACTATTGATATTAATATTCATCCCACAAAAACCGAAGTTAAATTTGAAGACGAAAAAGCGATCTATGCGTTTTTACGTTCTACAGTAAAAAAATCTCTCGGACAATTCAACATTTCCCCCAGTCTGGATTTCGATCAGGAAGCTCATTTATATAATATGCCGCTTAAACCTATTGATGGAATATACAGACAACCCACTATAAAAGTAGATGAGAATTATAACCCGTTTAAAACGGATAAAATACCTGGTGCTGAAAGAGAGCTTTCCAACAAAAGCAATTGGGAAAAATTATATAGTAGACATGCAGACAATCAACTGGCTTTTGAAATAAAAAAAGAAGAAGAAAGCCAACAAACAATCAATACCGATTGGGACAATGATCTTCACGAAAGTAATAAAAAACTAACTTACCAGTTACATAATAAATACATTTTAACTCACATCAAGACCGGATTTATGGTGATTGATCAACAAGGAGCTCATGAACGTATTTTATATGAGCGTATTTTGGATGGTTTCGAAAAGAACAAATCGGCTACACAACAAGAACTTTTCCCAAAAACAATTGAATTGAATACTCCCGACTTTGAACTTGTGAAAGAATTGCACTCCGAAATTCAAACGATCGGATTCGATATCAGTGAATTTGGCAAAAATACATTCATCATTCATGGAGTCCCTGCCGATACGTCAGCATTTGATTCTGTAAAATTATTGGAAGGATTATTGGAGAACTACAAACAGAATTTATTAGAATTAAAGTCAGATAAAAGAGAGAATTTAGCGCGGTCGATGGCCCGTAGTACTGCTATTAAATCAGGGAAATCGCTGACGCAGGAAGAAATGCATACGATCATTGATGAACTTTTTGCTTGCAGGATGCCCTACAGCACTCCGGGAGGAAAACCAACAATTACGACTTTTTCAAGTGATGATCTTGACAAACGGTTCAAGAAATAGAAAATTATTAATGGTGACGTAACAAATATAATTCACAGACAAAAATATTAAAAGACTCCTGGAGTTTATATAATCAGGACAAATAGAAAAGTAAATTCGTTTAAATTCGTTATTAGTTGCAGCATGTCATTTCAACAAAATCGCCCCAACAGTTTTAGTTATCTTCCATTGGTAGTAAAAAATCTTTTGATCATCAATGGATTATTTTTCCTTGCTACACTCGCAATGACAAATATGGGAATTAATTTGGAAGACAAATTAGGTTTGCACTATCCGTTTTCTGAAAAATTTCAGCCCTATCAGCTGATCACCTACATGTTTATGCACGGAGGATTTATGCATTTGTTTTTCAACATGTTTGCGTTATGGATGTTTGGTAATACACTAGAAAATTTATGGGGTCCGAAACGTTTTTTGACCTATTACCTGATCACAGGAATTGGTGCTGCTGTTTGTCATTATGCAGTTGTATATTTTCAGGTTCAACCAACATTAAATGTAATCAACGCTTATATTTCCAATCCATCGCTGGAATCTTTTCAGGTATTTTTAGATTCAGAACATCTTAAATTTTCGAATATTGAAATGTTGAATCATTTTAATGAAACAATTCCTACTTTTTATAATCAAGCAATTGAATCTCAAAATTATTCAGAAGCACTTCGGATTACCGTTGATTATATGCACCAGTTTAAAGCTGATTTTTTAAATGCACCAGTTGTTGTTGGGGCATCCGGCTCCGTTTTCGGCATTTTACTTGCATTTGGCATGTTATTCCCAAACACGATGCTCTATATCTATTTCGCCATCCCTATCAAAGCAAAATGGTTTGTCATTCTTTATGGTGCAATGGAATTATTTTCAGGTATTGCGAATAGTCCGACTGATAATGTTGCTCATTTTGCACACCTTGGCGGAATGCTTTTTGGTTTTATTTTAATCAAATTCTGGCAAAAGCAGAATAACCATTTTTTTTAATTATGGCAAATCCTTTAGTAGAAGATTTTAAAGCAAAATTCAGAAGTGGAAACCCTATCACACGACTGATCCTTATCAACGTTGCTCTGTTTTTATTTGTAAGTATTTTCCGCATTATCACTTTTTTAAGTGGCGAGTCGGGAATTTTTATTTTAGTTGAATCTTTCATCAAAGACAATCTTTCAATTTCATTGAGTTTCGTAGACTTAGCTCAAAAACCATGGACGCTTATCACGTATATGTTCACTCACTTTTCTTTGATGCATATTTTCTGGAACATGATGACACTTTATTGGTTTGGACAACTTTTCATAAACTACACCAATTCTAAAAAACTTATTCCTCTTTATTTGCTAGGTGGAATTTCTGGAGCCTTGCTTACACTAATTTTATTTACAGCTATACCCGCTTTTCAGCCTTTCATCGGGGCGCCTATGATCGGGGCATCTGCCGGTGTTACTTCAATTATAGTTGCAACTGCAACTCTTATTCCTAACGTAAACATGAATATGATGTTTATCGGTCCGGTAAAATTAATTTATGTTGCTTTATTTGTTATTTTTATTGATGTATTGAATGTTGCGTCCTATGATAATATAGGAGGGAATATTTCTCACCTCGGTGGAGCACTTATGGGATATTTGTTCATTTTTCAGTACAAAAGAGGTGTTGATTTTTCAAAAGGAATTAATCGTTTTTTCGATTGGATATCCGGACTTCTTAGCATAAAGCCTAAAAGCAAAATGAAAGTTGCTTACAAAAGGAAAGTAACAGATGAAGAGTATAATTACATTAAGAAAGTAGAACAGGAAAATATAGATAGAATTTTGGATAAGATTTCAAAATCAGGGTACGAAAGTTTATCAAAAAGTGAAAAAGAGATCTTATTTAAAGCCAGCGGGAAAAAGTAATTTTTTAAGCTAAAAGTCCGGAGCAGAAACATGTGTGATGACCAAAGATGTGTCACAGAAACCGAAAGTTAGAAATTGGAAGAACAAAAGACAATACAAGAACAAAAGAAAAAACGAAAAGGGAAGGGCTATTTCTTTAATCAGATTGCGATGTTCTGCAACCATATTGCTGTTATTGCACTGCTCATTTCCTATTTAGCACCCCACGTCAGCCCTGAAAAATTCTGGATCATTGCCTTTTTTGGATTAGCCTATCCAATCCTGGTGATCATCAATATTCTATTTCTTTTCTACTGGGCAATCCAGATAAAAAAACGTGCATTCTATTCCTTCGTAGTTATCATTGTAGGATTTACAAACCTCCACAGCTATTTTCAGTTCACGTTTAATGAAACTCCCAATGGCACAAAAAAGATGATCAGCATAATGTCCTATAATGTAAAAGTATTTGACCTTTACAATTGGAGCAACAATAATAAAACGAGAAACAAAATGTTTCAGCTCATCAATAATGAATCACCTGAAGTGGCTTGCTTTCAAGAATATTTTCATCGCGACAGCAGTAAATATTCCAATACCGATTCACTTATGAAGTATACTAAATTCAAGTATAGCCATATTGAATATACAACAACTGTAAAACCCAAACAGCATTTTGGAATCGCCACATTCAGCAATTATCCGATCCTCAATAAAGGCAAAGTCGATTTTGGATATAAAAGCAATAACGTGTGTATTTATTCTGACATCCAGTGGGGAAAAGATACGTTGAGAATTTACAACATGCATTTACAGTCTATCGCTTTTTCAAAAGATGATTATAAATACATAGATGACCTGCAAAAGGATATGGAGACCGAAGATGTTGAACACTCAAAAAGTATTTTAAACCGATTGAAACTTGCTTTTATAAAAAGAGCGCATCAAACCGACCTTATTAGTGCCAGTATCGCATCATCCCCATATCCGGTAATTGTTTGTGGAGACTTCAATGACACTCCGGCTTCCTATGCAAAAAATAAAATTGCAACGAATTTGTCGGATGCCTTTGTTGAAAGCGGGAATGGGTTTGGAAGAACATACATCGGGAAATTTCCATCCTTCCGAATCGATTATATCCTTTATAGCAAAGAATATAAAGCATATAAGTTTCGAACAATCAATGAAGCATTATCGGATCATTATCCGATTGTTTGTTATTTAGAAAAACAATAAAAAATTGCTTTTATTCATTTCGAAGCAACCTTTAATATAATTTCTTTATTTCGAATTAGGCTTCAACTTTTTAACTTTTTTTAGAGAAAGCAGGTTCATTGGATTTGAGGTAAGTCCAGAGATATGATTGTGAACCAAACGAACAACCTGATCATAGTACAAAGGAGCAACAGGGGCTTCATCCATTAACAATTGATCCATTTGCTGGTAATATTCGTAACGTATTGAATCGTTTAATTCGGATTGCGATTTTTCATACAAAATGTCAAATTGAGGATTGATAAAGTGGGTATAGTTAAACCCTTTCGGACTCCCATTTTTACTGTAAAAAAGAGAAAGAAAATTCTCCTCATCAGGATAATCACACACCCATGACTTTCGGAAGAAATTAAGTTTAGAATTGGCAATCGCATCAGATAACACTGAAGATTTCTGAACATCAATCTTAATATTTATTCCAAAATCAGCCAATTGTGATTGTATGTATTCTGCTAACTCTAAGTATTGTTCTGTTGTAGCGAGAGAAATTTCAGGAAGACCTTTTCCATCAGGGAAACCTGCAAGAAATAAAAGTTCCTTTACTTTATCGGGATTGTAATCATACCCTTTTACTTTCTTGCCATCAAAGGAAGGCAAACCTGGAGGAATAAAACCAGCAGTAGCAGGAGTACCCAAGTTCTTACGTAAATACTTTACCATTTTTTTTCGATCAAAACCATAATTGATTGCCTGACGAATTGCTTTTAATTTTAAAGGAGAATCTTTCAGAACCGGCATATTTTCATCTACTAAAAAGCCTAAATAATCTGTCTTCAAATAAGGTTGCGTCTGCATTTGAAAGAGGGTTTTGTATTTTTCTTTCAATACACCTTCTACGGTTAAAACTTCATCCGTATTTATTGCATCGATACCAGAAACCATATCTATATTACCTTGCAGGAATTCAAGAAATGACGTTTCTTTATCCTTGATAAAAGAAAAAGAAACGGCATCTAAATAGGGTAATCGATTACCATTTTCATATTCGAAATAATTTTCATTTTTTACAAAAACTAATTTGGATCCCTCGTTCCACATTTTAAATTTGAAAGGACCTGTTCCTACTGGATTTCTTCTGAAATCAGTACCATAATGCTCCACTACTTCTTTAGGAATTACAGAAAAATATTTCATTGTTAATATTCCAAGGAAAGGTGTAAAGGGCTTGTCGAGATAGATAGCCAACGTTGAGTCATTGATTGCTTGAAATCCACCTGATTTTTTTTTATTGACATGCGTTAAAAGTGTTGTTGCACTTGAAACGCTGGGATCAAGTAGTCGGTTAAAGCTAAAAACAAAATCAGTAGCTGTTACTTTGCGGCCAATGCCACCATCAAAATATTCGTTATCATGAAAACTAACAGTTGAATTTAAATGAAAAATATACGTCCGTCCATCTTCTGAGATATCCCAGGATTTTGCAATTGAAGGTTTTATCTTTAATGAATCATTCATTTCAACTAATCCGTTGAACAATTGATTTACAGCAAGAATATTTTCAAAATCTCTTGCAGCAGCAGGATCAAGTGAATTAACACCCGACATATCATTATACTTAAATACAGTTCGTTCGTCAACAACTTTTTCTTCAACAGAAGAACAAGCAGATACAAAAACACAAATTGAAATATATAAAAGCGTTCTTTTCATAAATCTTTTTAATTTCTGATTTTACAATACCTACTAACACACTATAATTATCATCAAGTTTAAGAAATCCTTTTACTTAAACACAAAATGTATCATTTCACTTATCAACACCTTTTTAAACAAAACTAAAGTAACAAAACAATTCATCATTAACCTTATTAATGAACTATTTCTATAAAACAGGTTGAATCCTAACAAGCAAATAAACAGCTTGAAAAGGATAATTTTGTAACTTCGCATTCTAAAAATGAAAAAAGTAGCATTTCATACCTTGGGTTGCAAACTCAACTTTTCGGAAACAAGCACTATTGCGCGTTTATTCGAGGTGCAAGGATATCTGAAAGTTGATTTCAAAGAACCCAGCGATGTTTACGTCATAAATACATGTTCTGTAACAGCCAATGCAGATAAAGAATGTAAACAAATCGTAAAAGCGGCATTATCTGTTTCTCCAGATGCCTACGTAGTAATTGTTGGATGCTATGCACAGTTAAAACCAGAAGAAATTTCCAACATTGAAGGTGTTGATTTAGTTTTAGGTGCCTCAGAAAAATTCAAATTATTGAATTACATGAGTGATTTAACTAAAAAAACAAAAGCAGAAATATACAGTTGCGAAATAGAAGAAGCCAATTTTTTTATAGATTCTTATTCCTTTGGGGACAGAACGCGTGTGTTTTTGAAAGTGCAAGATGGCTGTGATTACAATTGTTCCTTTTGCACCATCCCGCTTGCCCGAGGAAAGAGCCGAAGCGACAGTATTCTGAATGCTGTCAAGAATGCCAATGATATTGCGAAACAAAATGTCAAAGAAATTGTATTGACAGGTGTAAACCTAGGAGATTTCGGAAACAATGAAACAAAAGAAGGGAATAAAAAACAGGAGCAATTTTTTGATCTGGTAACAGAACTTGATAAAGTGACAGGAATAGATCGTTTTCGGATTTCATCTATAGAACCTAATTTATTAAAAGATGAGACGATAGAATTTGTTTCTAAATCAAAACGATTTGTCCCACATTTCCACATTCCTCTTCAATCTGGAAGCAATAAAATTTTAAAGGCAATGCGAAGACGTTATCTTCGTGAGCTGTATAGCGAACGTGTTGCTAAAATAAAGTCGTTAATGCCACATTGTTGCATTGGTGTGGATATAATTGTTGGATTTCCTGGAGAAACGAATGAAGATTTTTTGGATACCTATAATTTTATAAATGACTTGCCTATCTCCTACTTGCATGTATTTACATATTCTGAGCGCGACAATACAGATGCCATTCATTTAAAAGAGAGCATCCCCCTTACAATACGAAAAAAACGAAATAAAATGCTTCGTATTTTATCAGCAAAAAAACTTCGTCTTTTTTACCAACAACATATTGGACAAACAAGAATAGTTCTTTTCGAATCAGATAATAAAGAAGGGTTCATGCACGGCTTTACGGATAATTACATAAAAGTAAAAACACCTTATGATCCTATACTTATCAACGAACTTAAAGAAGTTGAATTAAAAGAATTGGATGCCGATGGTATTATGCTTGTAACAATAGCTGAATCTATTGAACAACCAATATATCCCTAATTAAAAATACTTATTAATACAAAAATTATTGCCAATAAAACACAGAACGTGTATACGTTCTGTAAAATTACACATACATTTTAGTGAATAAACCAATTGCCACTCCCACTAAAAAAAATGTAAAAGAATACAAAAATAATGCTTGCATCCTTTCTATAATAATTTATTATAACCTTTTTTTTGACAAGAATCAAGTGCCAGTTAAAACTTTTAAAAACTTTATTTTTTTTAACAAAGAAGCTCTAGCACCCCATATTTTAAAGGAATTGTTATTAACAGGAATAGGTACCAATAAATACCCCAAAGCATTAAGTTATATTTGAGCATAAATCTTATAATCCGAAAAAAAAGATGCTTACTCGAATATCCTTAATTAACTCAAAAGGTTACGGCAAAGCCGAAATGAAACTCGATAATTGTGATTCAATTCAGTTGGTGGGACCAAACAATATTGGAAAATCGACGCTGATTTATGCCTTGAATTTCCTATTTGTTGTTGACGGCCAAAAAATGTCATTCAGCGGCCAGCGTAAAGGTGATAAAGAAACGATTCATCACTACTTCCCTACTCATAATAAGAGTTTTTTGATTTTCGAAATTAATAAAATGGGCTATTATTGCATTTTGGTGAAACGAAATACTGACGGAGAACTAGAATATTATAAGATCGACAATGAATATAATGAAGAATTTTTCTTCGAAAACGAAGGCACTCACCAACGTTTATTGAGCTTTGATGAAGTAATTGAGACCTTGAATAAAAAAGGTGTTTTGCATAGCAAATTCGCAACAAAATCAGATGTTTTCAATCATGTATATCACAGAGGAACAAAAAACAATGCGGTTGTTTGGCTAGAAGATACAGTGAAGGCTGATGGCTTAAGTAATAACTTTTCAAAAGTATACCGCTACCTGATCAACTCCAAATTGATCACCAATAAAACATTAAAAGAATCCTTGATTATAGCAGATAATCGTGAAAATGAAGGATTGAATTTCTCTCAGAAAAATAAGAAAGACATTACAGATCTTTTGAGGATCAATGAAGAAATAAAAAGCATTAAAGCTGTTCGTACCGACTTTCTGGATTTCAGAGAATTGGTAAAAATGCACAGCTCAAAAACAACCGTTGTGAGTGAATTGCTTTACGCTTTCAACACTGCTTATACAGCTGCCATACCGGAATTAGAAATTTCTTCCGTTGAAAGAGGCAGACACATAGCAGCCATTCATAATGAAATCAACGAAATTTTAAAACCGAAGGAATTAAATTACGCTTCATACATAGGTGAAAAAAATGCTGAAATAAAAAACAAAACTAATTATCTGAACGAAAAGCAAAGAGAATTAGATGAAATCAATAAATACGAAACAATCGATTTCCTCCAGGAATCCATGAAAAATCTGGATAAGGAACGTAAAGAAATTGAGAATCGTATCACAACAATTGAAAGTCAGAAATTATCTAGCAAGCACCTTGAATTCCGCTTGGAAAAAGTAAATGATAAAATTGCATCTGTTGAAAACCAGATCAACAATTACAACAACTTATTGATTCACAAAATTTCTGATGACGAAAAAACAAAGCAACTTTTAAACGCAATACTTTCTGAACAGGTATTAAGTTTACCAAGCAAACAAATCAAAAAACAAATCAAAAAAGTATCAGACAAACTGATGACTATTTTTGATGGGGAAATTGATATCTCCAAAGGATTAGAACTGACTGAGTTCAGATCTGTTAAGGAATTAAAGGATGAACTAAAAGTGCTACTTTCTGAAAAGAAAATAACTGAAGAATTATTAAAAACAGTTGTTGACAAAGAAAAAACCGATTTCAAATTAAAAAGTATTCTTGGTGAACTTGAAGTAATCAAGGAAAAAATCAAAGGAATTGAAACAAAACCGCAATTGGAAAGAGCCGTTAAAGGCATTATTGATGAAATCAAATCATACAATGAAGAAAAGAAAGATTTAGAATTGCATTTGAATGATTTAGTAAAAGAAATCGCTTCTAAACAAATTATGCTTGATAAATTAAACGAAGAAAAACGTAATCTTGAACTTCGTGTTAAAGAATTGAAAGACCGTAAAATGGAAATGGAATCCATAGAAGTGGAACCTCGAGAATACGAAACAAACGACAATTTAGATTATATCTATTCTAAAATTCAAATTCATCAAAAAGACCGTCATGACATTAAAGCAAACAAAGATGTTGCTTTTGAAGGATTAAAATACCGCTTAAGAAGCAATATAGCTGATGAAGAAGAGTTTATCCATTTCGTAGAAGAAGAAATTGCATGCCTTAGCGATAAAGAAAGAAGTATTGATGGTTTATTGTCTAGTATTTCTACTCAATTTGCGAATCCTGCATTTACGCTACTAAAGCGTTATGAAGAGTTTAAACAATTCGTTTACGACAAATTCAATACAAAGCTAGCGACCACTCGTATCTCCAATATAGAGTCTCTAAAAATTGATTTAATTGATAATGAACGTATCATCAGTGAACTAAAGCAAATCAGTTCCATTCAGGAATTTAACGGTCAAATGAGTTTTGATTTTGACCAATCAGAAAACCTGAAAATCCTGAACACGTATCTGGATACTGGTAAAAAAGTTCATTTTGATGAATTGTTCAATATCGAATTATTATTGGAAATAAAAGGAACAGAAAAACGAGTAGACTTAGCAAATCAGGTTGAATCTGATGGTACGGATCGAATGATCCGATTGGTAATCATCATGGCAATAATAAATCGTTTAGCAATTACTGATGAACAAAATAAAATAACATTGTTTATTGATGAGGTTGCAACAATCGATAAACAAAACCGACCAGAACTTGTAAAATTCTGTAATGCGCACAACTTCATTCCTATTTTTGCTGCACCAGATGCTGTTGAAGGATTTAATAAATACTATTTTATTTACCCTTCTAAAGGAAAGATCAATATCAACGAAAAACAAAATGCTGTGATTGTTGAAAGAAACGCAGTAGTTGAAAAAATTGGAAAGAAAAATTTAAAAGATTTGAACTAGGTAAAAATAGTATAAATGATGAAGGCAGAACCAAAAACAATACTCCGATTTTTACTAGAACATTATGATGTAATCGCTGAATTGTTTGAAACCCAATCCAATGAAGGGATCATAAAGTTCGAAGTATTGAATCAAATTGTCTCGAAACACGAAAGTGATATCCGTTCACAATTGATTGAATATAAAATATTGAGTCCCGTAAACGACAATTACGAAATACGTACGGTTTATTTCAACTTAATTGAGTTCATTTTGAGTGAATTTAAACCAATGTTGCCCGAAACAATTGAAAAATATCACACTTCAATTGCTGAACTGTTCAGAAAGATCAGAGAAAATATCAATGGTGATAAAGTTACATTAAGCCAACGATTAAACGATCTTGCAATTGAAGTTCGTTCTTTCTATGAAATGGTAGAGCGTAACACACAGAGTTTATTACAGGAAACACGTGAATTAAAAGCGAATGTTAAGAAAATTGATTATCGTGAAAAAATTGTTCGAGCTTCCCGTTGGATCGATGAATATATTATCCCTCTGAATAAGATTCTTGACATTAATCACTCGACATCTGTTGCAAATAAATTATATGAAATTTCAGAGTTATCTAATAAATATCGTTTAAATTTTGATGATGAAAATGCTCGCATTCAGTTTGAAAAACTTTATTTTCAATTAATTCAGGTAAATGATAATTTGCTTCGTCAATCAAAGATTCTGACGAACGAATTACTTCCATTGATTGAGCGTATCAGAACAGAATCTATTATTTTAACAGGTTGGATCACCTACTTAAAGAATCCATACAAACGTAAAGCACCAAAACTGCTGAAGAGAAAAGAAGTTTCTGTCTATTCAAAAGATACATTCTTCAATGCATCTGAAATATTTGAACAATTCAAAAATGAAACAGATGTTTATTTTGAAGAGGAAGAAAATGAAGCTGAAAAATGGATCTTTGACAAAGATCATTATACAAAAAAATTAAAAGACAATTTACCCGTTGATAATTTTTTTAGTTGGTGTAACAAAACATTGAAAGAAGATTATAAAAAAGTAGAAATTGAAAAATTCTTTGCGCTAACAACCCTTGCATTTGATGAAGATATCGAACGTGAATACGGTGCTAAGCCACAGTTTGATAAAATAAAAATCAACGACCTCACATTAACGGTACCTAAAGTAACTATCAATCAACAATCACAACTAATCGATCCAAATCATGGAATTTCCTAATCACCACCGACAAATTGTAGAAGATCTAATGGCAGGTAAATTTATGCTGCCCAATGAACGCACCTATCAAACTGTGAAAGATAATGAGCAATCCTATACCTACTTTTTTAAAGCATCGTTCAATTATGAATTGCGTTTAACACAGGACTACGCTTATGTTGTTTCTGAAGAGTCCGCAGAAATGTTATCTCGTGATATCTGTATTTTCATTGCTCTTTTGAGTTACGAGTTAGATAGAGATGGGAAAAATTTCCTTGAACGAATCCAATTCAGTGAATTTGAAATGGAAGAAATAGAAAACTATTTTACAAATTCGTCATACATCGATTTGATTCTTTCAAACAAACAACTAAAAGATGCTGATGCTCGAAAAAACTTCATCAACACATTAAACAGAAGAAACATTATCGAAAAAACAGGTGATAACCGCTTCGTATTTACTTCAGCACATAAGTTTTTTGTTGATTTTGCTACTGACATTGTAAAATATGAAAACACAGAAAAAGAAGGATAATTTAATTTCTTTATTAGTATTAAATACATACTACTAACAAAGTGCTTTTTTGTCTAAAAATCAGATGTGAGTGAATATAGAATGACTACGCCGGTAGAATTAAAAAGAAACTTTGCTTCAAGTAAAGATTCGTAAATTCGCATCAACTTTATTATACCTAATCTATGTACCCTTCACTATATTACGCTATAAAAGATTTGCTAGGCATCGACCTTCCTTTTTTGAAAATGGTACAGATGTTCGGTTTTTTTGTTGCCATTTCATTCTTAATCGCTGCTTATTTCTGGATAAAAGAATTAAAACGAAAAGAACAAGAAGGGCTTTTAAAAACTACGACAGTAAAAATTCTAAAAGGTCAAAAAGCAACAATTGGCGAATTATTTTCATCTGGCTTAATTGGATTTTTAATCGGATACAAATTACTTTACATACTTTTTAATTTCTCCGCTTTCACCGAAAACACGCAAGGGTATCTGCTTTCTTCAAAAGGTAATCTATTGGGAGGTATCATTCTTGCAGGAATATCGATTTACATGAAATATCGTGAAAAAGAAAAATCAAAATTAGCTACACCAATTTGGAACGAAGAAAAGATACATCCATACCAGCATGTTGGCAACATGACACTTATTGCAGCCTTTGCAGGACTGTTGGGAGCAAAAATTTTCCATAACCTAGAAAACTGGGATACATTTATTTCAGATCCCGTTGGTGCATTGCTTTCATTTGATGGATTAACGATGTATGGGGGATTAATTCTTGCTTCAATTGTTTTAATATATTACGGCAAAAAAAACAGCATCTCTATTCCACATTTAATAGATTCAGCTGCTCCATCACTAATGATTGGATATGCTGTTGGTCGAATTGGCTGCCACCTTTCCGGTGATGGTGACTGGGGTATAGACAATGTGAGTCCGAAACCAAATTGGTTAAGTTGGTCTCCAGATTGGCTATGGAGTTATGATTACCCTCATAATGTTGTAAATTACGGGGAACCTATTTTGAATTGCAATGCTGATAAATATTGCAACCACTTAGTTCCTGCAGTTTTTCCTACTCCATTTTATGAAACATTAATGTGTCTTTTTTTATTTATTATTATTTGGAATATCAGAAAACGAATAAAAACACCAGGTGTTTTATTTTCCATTTACCTTATTTTCAATGGTACTGAGCGCTTTCTTATAGAAAAAATACGTGTTAACACATTATACCATGTTAATGGTTTTGGATTTACACAAGCTGAATTAATTTCAACTATTTTGTTTATTCTTGGATTGGCAGGAATTTTTTATTTCAAAAAATTAGAACATAAAATTAAGTAGTTAAATCATAACTCCTCTTAAAGTACTATTTAGAGTTAATTTTCAATCCCATGCCCTCCTTTTTTCAAAGGGATCCAAGTGATTAATAATATATTCGCATTAAAAAAGTAAATTCGAAACAACTAGAATAGCAAATCCCCCTAACCCCCTTTTACTAAGGGGGAATGAGTGCTAATTAACTTCATTTTTACGAAGGGGAATGTGCAGACGGCTTCGTTCCAAGGATTACCTACTCTGTATCCTTTTCAAATGTAGGTTGGGTTATGTTTTTTCCATTCAGATAATAATATGTTCCACCCCAAGTATACTCTTCCTTTTTGTATTCAAAATCAATATCGTTAATCTTTACAATTATAATTGTAATTTTCAATCGATCTTTTTGAATTACTTTTTCCTCTTTGTTTTTCACTGCAGGCTTATATTCGAAAACAGGTTCAACAACAGCAGGCTTAGGTTTAGGGGGCTCAGGAATAGGGTTGCTGGGAGCTGGAGATTGAACAATCGATTTAGGCTCAACAAGAGGTGGCGGAGGAGGTTCTTTCGGTTTTGGTTTTGCTGCTTCTTTATCTTTCTTTTGTAATTCAGTTGCCGTTTGGGTGTAATCTTTATCAAAATTAAAATCCCCGTCATTTCCGCTATATTTTATTTTACCAACGGGTTGGGTATACGTCACTATTTTATCTTCTGGCTGCAACTCCAAACCAACCTCGGCTGTAAATTTGGCGAAATCTTCTTTCTCTCTGCCATTTGGAACAACAGTATTTATAATTACTTGCTTGGTTATATGTCCCGGTTTACTAAACGTAAAAACAAAATTGGAACCCAATTCCAAATCAATAAAATATTTCCCTTTACTGGGATCAATAATGCGATAGGGTTTGCCATCGCGAGTAATGGTAATGAGTGAATTTTCCAAACCACCTTGCTGAACCGAAAATTTCAATTTAATACCAAACAAAGGAACAGTTTGAGCTAATCCTATAAATGAAAAGAACAGCATAAGAATGCCTATAAATAGATGGGGACTATTCTGTTTTAAATAACTGTTCGTATAATTTTTAATAATCATACTCAAATTTAATCAAATATTTGCTTCCCATTTTCTAATAAATTGTAGTGTTTTAAACGTAACTTTGTTTATAAACTAAAATTATGACGATCGACATACAAACACTTTGCAAAGAAGTTTGCGTTTTATCAAAAGAAGTTGGCGTTTTTATAAGATCGGAACGAAATAAATTCACGTCAGAAAAAATCGAAGTAAAAGGGAAAAACGACTTTGTTTCTTATGTTGACAAAACATCTGAAAAACGAATAATAGACAAATTAGCCATTTTACTCCCTGAAGCCGGATTTATTGCTGAAGAAGGAACATCATCAAAAAAAGGGGATATATACAATTGGATTATTGACCCTCTAGACGGTACAACCAATTTCATTCATGGCATTCCATCTTTTGCAATAAGTATCGCTTTAATGAGAAATGAAAAATTAGTGCTTGGAGTGATTTATGAAATTAATTTGGATGAATGTTTTTATGCATGGGAAGGAAGTAAATCATACTTAAATGGTAAAGAAATAAATGTTTCTAACACATCAAAAGTATCGGATGCTTTATTAGCAACCGGTTTCCCATATTATGATTACAGCCGACTAGATGAATATATGGAGCTATTTAAATACTTTATGCGAAATACGAGAGGACTGCGAAGGCTAGGTTCTGCTGCAACAGATTTAGCTTACGTTGCCTGTGGACGCTTTGATGGATTTTATGAATACTGCCTTCAACCCTGGGATGTTGCTGCCGGATCATTTATTGTTCAGCAAGCAGGAGGAAAAGTAACAGATTTTAAAGGTGAAGGAAACTATCTGTTTAATAGAGAAATCGTTGCTGGTAACAATCTGTTTTTTGATGAATTTTTAGACAACATTAAAACACACTTTAAATAAGATGGAAGAAAAAAAAGGAAAACAAAAGAGTACATGGGAATATGTTAAAATCTATTTTCCGGATATGTGGCAATACCTCATTGTAATTATTGTTATGATTTTAGCTGCGATCTTTATTTTATAAATAAAAATACGGAAGACAAAATTACTTCCTCCTGATCAGCCATAATCCAAAAAAAGTAATTATTCCATTTAGTATTATCATTTCAAATCCGAATTTATATCCATTCAACAATTCCTTCGAATAATTATTCAGGGTATAACATATAACTGGAGAAATAATACAAATAAGAGGAACAAACTTATCTTTTACTTGCAATTTAGTGAATAAACCAAATGCATATAAACCGAGTAATGGCCCATATGTATAGCCAGCCCATGTAAATAACTCATTTATTACTGCATCATTATTTATAAGTTTAAAAATAATGATAACGACAAACAGTATGGTAGCAAAAGCAATGTGAACACGATGACGGATTTTAATTTTTTCTTCTTCCGTTTTTGTTTCATCTTCTTTTAAACCTAAAAAATCGAGACAAAAAACACTGGTCAAAGCTGTCAAAGCTCCATCAGCACTTGGATAAGCAGCAGATATTAGTCCTAGAATAAAGAAAACACCAGATAATGTACCAAAATGATGCAAAGCAATTGATGGAAAAACAGTGTCGGAAATAATTTTCCCTTTCGCATCCACCATCAAAGGTATACTATCCTGATTTGCATATATGTAAAGTAAAGCACCAAGTACAAGAAATAAAATATTAACGATTAATAAAATCCCACTAAATGTCAATACATTTTTTTGTGCGTCACCTAATGTTTTACAACTGATATTCTTTTGCATCATTTCCTGATCTAATCCGGTCATAGCAATAGCAATGAACATCCCTCCAAAAAACTGCTTCGGAAAGAAAGATTTTTGATGCCAATCATCAAAAAATATTTTTGAATACTGACTATCAGATATTTTATGATATACATCTGAAATACTCAGATTCATATCCTGCATTATAAATACAATTGAAAGCACTACGGAAACTATCATAAATGTCGTTTGAAGCGTATCTGTATAAACAATTGTTTTTACACCGCCCTGATAGGTATATAATAAAATCAGCAAAATGAAAACCGCAACTGTTAAAAAAAATGGAACATGCAAATCGTCAAAAACAAATTCTTGCAATACATTCACAACAATATACATCCGAAAAGCGGCTCCTACAACACGGGAAAATATAAAAAAAAACGCACCGGTTTTATAAGAATAGTTGCCAAATCGATGCTTCAGATAACTATAAATTGAAGTCAGATTTAATCGATAATAAAGAGGCAGTAACACATAAGCAATTACAATATATCCCACTAAATAGCCTAAAATTACTTGGAGATAGCCAAACTGGGCGGTACCTATAGCTCCTGGAACAGAAATAAATGTAACTCCTGAAAGAGATGCACCAATCATTCCGTAAGCTACTAAATACCATTTTGAAGAGCGATTACCTACGTAATAACTTTCATTATTCGCTCCTTTTGATGTCCACCAGGTTACATAGAATAACAACAAGGAATAAGCAAATACACAGATTAAAATGATAGATGAAGACATAATTGTTTAGAATTTAGTTGAAGCGTCCAACTATTTCGGAAGCTATAACAAAGAAAAAGAAATATTAGCAGTATTCCACCTCATTCATTTTTTGTATATTAACAAAGTTTTTCACACTTTTAAAATGATAACAAAAAGATATTTTTATACTAATTCTATTTTTTCTCTCATTGCAGCTGCAATCTTCTTTTCGATATGTGCATTTAAAAACGTGGAAATTGAAAAGAATGATTTAACAATTGAAAAGAAAAAAACAAGATCAGGTTACAATTACACGATATTTTATAAAAATAATTTAAAACTCGATGTTTCATTGATACGACCCAACAAAGCGGACAACAATATTCTTCTTTGCTTTCCTGGAGCATTCACCGATTTAAAAAAAAATTCAGTAGACGGACTTTATATTAACAATGGTATAGTAGTAAATAAAAACCAAGTAAATCATTCACTTGGTGGGGCAATAAAAATAATAAATGGTGAATTTGAAATTTTTCCAACTAGCAAAGGAAAAATACTGAACGATTCAACCATCAACTTTTTGGTTTCAAAAAAAGGATCTCTTTTTCAACAAATACAAATGATTGAAAAAGGCAAAGGAGCAAAGTATAAAGATGAAAAATTATTTCAACGCAGAGCTATTGTAAAACTAAAAGACAATATTACAGCTGTAATAGAGTCTTATGAAAATATCAGTTTATCTTCTTTTACATCTGATATGCTTGAGCTAGGCGTAATTGATGCATTATATACAGATATGGGAGCTTGGGATGAGGGATGGTATAGAAATCCTTCTGATAAAAAAATTATTACCATAGGAAGAATGAAAACGCAAACCGATAAACAATGCAACTGGGTTGTATTTAAGATTAATTAATATATGTGCGGGATAACAGGAATACTGGCATTCAATGATAATGGAAAACAGCATTTGCTAAAAACACAAGCTGCAACGCGAACATTGATAAACCGTGGCCCTGATGGAGAAGGTTTTTTTTATCATAAAAATGTTGCTTTAGGACACAGAAGATTATCAATTATAGATACTTCTTCTAATGCAAACCAACCATTTACAGATTCTTCAGAAAGGTTTACAATTGTTTTTAATGGCGAACTATTTAACTACAAACAGCTTCGTAAAGAACTTGAAGTAAAAGGCATTCAGTTTAGATCACAAAGCGATACAGAGGTTTTATTACAACTTTTTATTGCTGAAAGAGAAAATTGTCTTGATAAATTAGATGGTGAATTTGCATTTGCAGTGTATGATCAAACAACGGAAGAACTTTTTTTAGCTCGTGATCGATTTGGAATCAAACCTTTGTTTTACTATTTAGATACAGAACGATTTACTTTTGCCTCTGAAACGAAGGCCTTGCTTGCTTTTGATATACCCAAGGTGATTGACAAAACATCATTACAATTATATTTTCATTTAAATTATATCCCGAGCCCCTACTCTATTTTTGAAAACGTAAAAAAACTAGAATCCGGTGCCTATATGAGCGTAAATTTAAGAGGAATAAAAAATAAAAAAAAATATTATTCCATTCCTTATTCCGACCGAATTGAGAACAATATCAGTTACGATACCGCAAAATTAAAATTCAGAAACCTATTGGAACAATCGGTTCAAAACCGAATGATATCAGACGTTCCGCTAGGAACCTTTTTAAGCGGAGGAATCGACTCGTCAATTATAACAGCAATTGCCGCGCAGCATACAAAAAATTTAAATACTTTTTCTATAGGTTTTAAAGATGAACCACATTTTGATGAAACACCATTTGCAGCGTTATTAGCAAAAAAATACAAAACAAATCATACCGCTTTTCAATTAAGTAACGATGATCTGTTTGCAAATCTCAAGCACGTTCTTGATTATACGGATGAACCATTTGCTGATTCATCTGCTCTTGCAGTAAATATTTTAAGCATGCACACAAAAAAGCATGTAACTGTTGCACTTTCAGGCGATGGCGCAGATGAACTTTTTGCAGGATATAACAAACATGCTGCGGAGTTAAAAGTAAGAACAGGAGGTCTGAAGGCTAATCTGGTAAAATCAAGTCATGCTTTATTAAAAAAACTACCTAAATCTAGAAACAGCAAAACAGGAAATAAAATTCGGCAACTCCAAAAATTTGCAGAAGGAATGAAATTAAGTCCGCAGGAACGCTATTGGGAATGGGCCAAATGGTCAGGGTATTCGGCTGATCAGCTTTTTTTAGATACCTATTCAGCGGATATAAATAGCGTTTCACACAAACAAAGAAAATTCGAATTACTTAAAAATATAACTGAAGATTACAATACGGTTTTACTTACCGATATGCATCTGGTTTTGGAGAATGATATGCTTGTTAAAGTGGATCGAATGAGCATGAGTCAGAGTTTAGAAGTAAGAGTACCTTTCCTTGATCACAAAATTGTAGATTTTGCTTTTTCATTACCATCCGATTTCAAAATTGACAAGTATGATCGAAAAAAAATAGTGAAGGATGCTTTCAGAGAAATGTTACCCATTGAGCTTCTATCAAGAAAAAAACAAGGCTTTGAAGTTCCCCTTTTAAAATGGTTTAGAACAGATCTAAAATCAATGATAACAAATGAATTATTGGATGATGAGTTTATAACACAACAAGGCATTTTCAATTCTGAGGAAATAAAAAAATTAAAAGCACAATTATTTTCAACCAATCCGAATGATGCTGTGGAAAAAGTATGGGCTATTATTGTTTTTCAATATTGGTGGAAAAAAATCTTTTAATAAAAAAATCCTCACTGTTATCAGCATTAGAAAATAAAACCAGTCTACCTATTTTGTCTTATTAATTAAATTTTATGACGAAAGTATTACGTATCATTAATCGGTTTAATCTTGGAGGCCCAACCTACAATGTTGCTTATTTAAGTAAATATATGTCGGAGGAGTTTGAAACTTTATTAATTGGAGGAGCAAAAGATATTACAGAAGAAAGTTCAAGTTTTATCCTTGAAAATCTTGGATTAAAACCTGTAATTGTGGAGGAAATGTTTCGTGAAATTGATATTAAAAATGATTTTATTGCATATAGGAAATTAAAAAAGATAATCCGCGAATTCAAACCCGACATCGTTCATACGCATGCTTCAAAAGCGGGAACATTAGGCCGACTTGCAGCAGCATCCTGTGGTGTACCAATAGTTGTGCATACTTTTCACGGGCATATTTTTCACTCCTATTTTGGTAAATTTAAAACCAGTTTTTATAAAAACATAGAACGATATCTGGCAAAAAAATCAACCGCAATTATTGCAATAAGTGAAATTCAAAAAAAAGAATTAGTAGAAATACATAAAATTTGTACTGCACAGAAAGTCTTCGTTATTCCATTAGGATTTGATCTTTCAAAATTTAATGAAAATATGGAAGAGAAGAGAAAATCTTTTCGAACAAAATATAACTTAGCTGAAGATGAAATTGCAATTTCAATTATAGGCAGATTGGTTCCGGTAAAAAATCATGCTTTATTTTTAGAGGCATTAAAAATTGTTTCATTAAAAACAAGAAAAAAAATTCGGGGATTTATAGTGGGTGATGGAGAAGGTCGTCAAAAAATTGAAATGAAGGCAACGGAGTTGAATATAAATTTTGTTGATGGAAGCAATACGAAGGAAAATACACTTTTAACATTCACATCGTGGATACAAGAAATAGATGTGGTTTTGGCAGGAAGCGATATTATTGCATTAACATCCTTCAATGAAGGAACACCAGTTAGTTTGATCGAAGCACAAGCTGCAAATAAACCGATTGTTGCAACCAATGTTGGAGGAATAAAAAATGTAGTAATTGAAAATGAAACAGCCTTACTTTGTGAGAATAATCATTTAACACAATTTTCTGAAGGTCTTTTACGCATGGTTGAAGATGAAAATATGCGTAATTCGATGTCAGAAAAAGGTTGGAACCATGTAAAAGATACATTTCATTTCACCCGCTTAGTAAAAGATATGGAACAACTGTACAAAGAACTTCTAAAAAACCAGTAAAAAGCTTTTAACAGTATGATTAGAAACTTATCTGTAGAAACAATTCAACCTAAGCATGCCATTTAGAGGCATTTTCTTTTATACTTGAAAGTAAATAGCAGTTACAGAATATTTTTTAACTTTGTATGTTACAAAACAATAAACCTATATGCGTAAACTTCTCTTTTTAGTTGGAATAGTCTTGTTTTTATCCAGTTGCGGATGGATCAATCCCAGCATTATGTTGAAAACAGGAAAGGAATATAAATATTCTCAAAATCCTGATTCCTCGAAGGCTTCAAATTATAAAATATCTCCAAATGATATTTTGGAATTTAGCATGTATTCAAATGACGGATTTAAATTGGTTGATTTAACATCCTTAAATTCCGCGAATGTTGGTTATCGCTTCGAAACCGATATTCAATATTTAGTAGAATCAGATGGTACAGTTAAACTACCGGTGCTAGGGAGGATGAAACTAATCGGATATACGATTAGAGAAGCAGAAAGTTTGTTAGAAGAAAAGTATGCTAGTTTCTATGTTAGACCATATGTAATTATGTCTGTATCAAATAAACGTGTTATTGTATTTCCAGGAAGTGCAGGAGATGCTAAAGTTATACCACTTCAAAACAACAACACGACTTTAATTGAAGCAATAGCGCTAGCTGGAGGGATTGCAGATGATGGAAAAGCCAAAATGGTAAAATTGATTCGTCAAAACAACGACAAACATGATATTTTTCTGATTGACCTTTCAAAAATTGAGGGAATTAAGCAAGGTAGCATGGTCTTACAAGCGAACGACATCATTTATGTTGAGCCTAGAAAAAAATATGCTAGCAGATTCATACAGGAGGTTGCACCAATTGTTAGTATTTTAACAAGCATCTTTGTTCTTATTACGTATACGAGCGCATTATCTAGTAAATAAACCCAATCCTGAAAAGAAAATGCTACAGGAAGACATATCAAAAACAAACGATAATTTTGATCGCTACAAAGAGCGGATCTCAAACTTTAGCGGTGAATTTGAATTGGGATTATTTTTATTTATTGCAAAAAAAAGCCTGATCTGGATTTTCTTATTTTTTCTATTCGCATTTGTAGCTGCAAAATTATATCTCCGATATACGCCACCTGTATTTGAATCATCCAGTGTAATTCAAGTACAAACTAGTAATCAGGCAAATAAATTATTGAATGTAGAAAATCTTTATGGCGTAGAAAACACCAATGGATTAGCTGAAGCAGTTGAACTTCTCCGGTCAAAAGTGTTCCTAAAACGTGTATTATCAAAATTGCCCCTATCTATTGGTTATTATTCAGAAGGAACCTTATTAAATAATGAATTATACACCAGCTCTCCGTTTAAAGTTGAAATAAATTACAAAGACAATTCTATTTTAGGTACAAAAATTTATGTATCAGTAAACAGTGTTTCAAGCGGAGAAATAAATTTCATAAAAGACGGAAAAAAATATTCTGAGAACTTCTCAGCAGGCAAATGGCTTCACCTTCCTCAATGTGACCTTAAAATATTAATTAATAATTATTCAGATATTCAGAGGCAACAAAATTCAGTTAAAGAAAATGCATATTATTTCACAATCAACGATACAAACTCATTAGTTAATAATTACTTTTCTTTTCTTGAAGTTAAATTACTCAATGAGGAAGCAAAAACAATTTCAATTTCGTTTAAAGATCTCAATCCTCAAAAAGCTAACGATATTGTTACTTCAATGACAGAAGAATACAAATTTTTTGATATCGAACGAAAAGGAGAAAGCTCAAAAAGTGTTATCGAATTTATCGACAAACAATTAGATGTTGTTTATGAACAATTAAAAGCATCTGAAAACTCAATACAGCTTTTTAAAAAAGATAATAAAGTTAGCGAAGATCCTGATTTGAAGAACACGAACACAATTCGGTTGAACGGCCTGGAGGACAAGATAATTGCTCTAGAACTAGAAGAAAATATTTTAAATAAAATAGAAAATGACATTAACACATCAAAAAGCATTGATTCCTACAATTTATTAGCGATGCTTGCAGGAACTGAGACAGAAAAAAACACAAGCGATGTTATCTCAGAATTGCACCGTTTACTCATTCAAAAAGAAGAAATGCTTTATCAAGTTACCCCCAGCAGTGAAGCGATTAAAGCCATCGATTTTCAAATTGATATTCAGAAAAAATTGTTAAAAGAAAGTATCAAATCTGTTCGCGTTAACCAAAAGATACGAAAACAGGAACTTCAAAAAAAAGCAGTGCAATTTGCAGAAACATTTAAACTTCCAATAAATGAAATTGAATATTCCCGCCTACAGCGATTGTTCTCTATTCGTGAAAAATATTACACGCTACTTTTAGAAAAAAAGACCGAATTTTCAATTTCCAAAGCCGGTTTTGTTTCTCAAAATATTATCCTTGAAAAGGCTGACAGTCCTCGAAGCCCAGTTTCTCCTAACAGAAAAATAACTTATATATCTTATCTTTTAGTAGCCTTTTTATTAAGTTTATTCTTGATTCTTTTCCGCTATTTGTCTCACAATGAAATTAATTCATTAAACGAAATAACAAAATATACAAATGCATCTATCAGCATTTTGGGAATCATTCCAAAATGTACGCAAGCTATTCCGGTTTCACAACTATTAGTTGACAAAAGTCCTAAATCACTTATTGCCGAGGCATTCAGATCCGTAAGAACTAACTTACAGTTTATTTCAAATACCCCCGGACCCAAAACAATTGCTTTAACATCTACTATTTCCGGTGAAGGAAAAACCTTTGTTGCAATTAATCTGGGTGGTATCATTGCCTTTTCAGGAAAGAAAGTAGTTATTATCGATTTGGACATGCGCAAACCCAAAATTCATATAGGTTTTAATGCACCCAATTCGAAAGGAATGAGCACCTTACTCATTGGGAAAGGTGAAATAAATGAAGCAGTTCAACAAAGTAATTTAGAGAACCTTGACTTCATAACTGCAGGACCAATACCTCCCAATCCTTCAGAGTTAATCATCAGCGTTAAAATGGATGAAATACTTGCTCATCTTAAAACAATTTATGATGTTATTATTATTGATAACCCTCCTGTTGGATTAGTAAGTGATGGTATATCAATGATTCAAAAAGCTGATTATCCCATTTATATTTTCAGATCTGAATATTCTAAACGTAACTTCATCCAGAACGTGGATAGACTATTCAATGAAGTGAATATAAAAAAACTATCTGTAATTCTAAACGGTGTAGACATCGAACGCAAAAGCTATGGATATAATTACGGGTATGGATACGGATACGGATACGGATACGGATACGGGTATTATGATGAAGGAACAAAAACTATTACAAAAAAATCTTTTTTTAAAAAATAATACTATTACTTATGGAATTTATTACTACTCCAATTCCTGACTTATTGATCATTCAACCAAAAATTTTTGAAGATGATAGAGGATATTTTTATGAATCATATAGTAAAATAGCATTCGAAAATTACGGCATTTTTGCTGATTTTGTTCAGGATAATCAATCCCTTTCAGGAAAAGGTGTTTTAAGAGGGCTACATTTTCAAAATCCGCCATTTGCACAAGGTAAATTAGTTCGTGCTATTAAAGGTGCAATATTAGATGTGGCTGTTGATTTGAGAAAAACGTCTGAAACATATGGAAAATATTTTGATATCGAATTGAATGAAAAAAATAAAAAAATGCTTTGGATTCCTCCGGGCTTTGCGCATGGATTTTTAACACTTTCAAATGAGACAATATTTTCTTACAAATGTTCAAACGTTTACAACAAGGACTCAGAAAAGAGTATCATCTGGAATGATCCTACAATTGGAATTAATTGGGGATTAACTGATCCAATACTTTCAGAAAAAGATAAAAAATCGAACACGTTTAAAGACTTCCAGAGTATGTTTTGAATTTTAAAATTGATCGAAAAAAAATATACTTCGTAAAAATATTGATTATAGAATTAAAAATAATTTCTTATTCTTTATTATGAAACATAGTATTAACTTATTTATAATCTATTCGTCCTATTTTTTGGGTACCGTTCTATTATCATTTTTGATAAATAGATTGTTTTTGAAATTTGCATCTAATTGGGGAATCAGAAATAAAACGGAATCTATTATACGATGGAGCCCAGCTGCAAAACCATCATTAGGTGGAATTTCATTTTATTTAATTTTCCTCATTTCCATAACTTGTTATTCTATGTTTTTTGAACAAACAAGCGTTTTAATAAACAAACAAATACTAGGCCTTCTTGCAGCATGTACACTTGCTTTTTTGCTTGGCTTATCTGATGATGCTTACAATACCAGACCATTATTAAAACTTACAATTCAAATTTGCTGCGCCCTGATTTTAATTTCAACAGGAACCTATATTTCAATCTTTTCCAATATTTATTTCAACTATGCATTGTCTTTATTCTGGATAGTAGCCCTAATGAACTCAATAAATATGCTCGATAATATGGATGCAATTACAACAATTGTTTCTATTTCAATTATTATGAGTGCTTTATTTATCATTTATATTAATAAAAGCGGACATAGTATTAATACGACTATCTTAATAGGAATTATGGCGGCATTAATTGGATTTTTGTTCTACAATTGGCACCCTTCTAAAATGTTTATGGGAGATACCGGAAGTCAGTTTTTAGGCCTATTCCTTGCTGCAATGGGAATAAAATACTTCTGGAATACTCCAGATGTAAATGGCAACCTGATTCAATCTAAACAATTTTTTGTAACAATTTTAACTTTCGCGATTCCAATTATTGATACCACAGCTGTTGTTATAAATCGTTTGAGAAGCGGAAAGTCTCCATTTATTGGTGGGAAAGACCACACAACGCATAGCTTCTTTTTTAGTGGAGTTACAGAAAAAAGAATTGCATTGATGTATGCAGGGATTGCTTTTGTTTCGATGTTTTTTAACTTCTTAATAATAACATATATTAAAGATTGGAGTTATATTCACATCATTTTATTTTCCATTTATTTTCTTCTTTTATTCCGATTTCTTTACATTCCTACTTTAAGAAATATTAATAAATGAAAGCTTTAAAAAACATACTTATTTTTTTAAAATCTTCAAAAAAATTCTTCGTTGCATTTGCTACTGCCCTTCTTTTAATAAGCATCGTTAAACTATTTTCATACTCTTTATCCGACAATTTATCCGACTCCGATTACGAGGATTACTTTAATGCTAGTTATAAAACATTTAGTATTCGTGTACCTAAAAATTTAAATTTTGCAGGTGAAAAAACACCCATCACAGATTTTAGTGTGAAAGAATCTGCAGAAAAAGAACTTGTTATTAACACCTATTGGCAATCTCAAACCCTATTATTACACAAGCGTGTAAGCCGATGGTTTCCTATTATAGAACCGATCCTTAAAAAAAATGATATTCCTGACGATTTTAAATATATCGCTTTAATAGAAAGTCAATTAACAAATGTAATATCTCCTCAAGGTGCAACTGGCTTTTGGCAAATCATTGAATCCACAGCAACAAACTACGGATTGGAAATAAATGAAGAGGTAGATGAACGATATCATGTCGTAAAATCAACAGAAGCTGCCTGTAAATATTTTAAAGAAGCATACAAAATTTTTAATAATTGGACATTAGTAGCTGCATCCTATAATTTAGGAATGGGGGGATTAAAAATACAATTAGATAAACAAAAAGTGAAAAGTTATTACGATTTAGCTTTAACAGAAGAAACAGCAAGATATGTATATCGTATACTTGCAATGAAAGAAATAATTTCTCGACCAAAAGTCTATGGATACCTCCTTCGAAAAAAAGACCTTTATCCAACGTTGAACAAAAAAAATGTTACTCTTGATACAACCATTCATAATTTAGCCGATTTTGCAATTGCACAAGGAGTAAATTACAAAATTTTAAAACTATTCAATCCATGGCTAAGATCAAATTCGCTAAACAACGAAAGTAAAAAAAAATATATTATTGAAATCCCTATAGGAAGCATAAATATATACGATATGGATGGAAATTATGATGACAGTAGTAAGTTAATACCAAAGGATTCTGTAAATTTAATATCAACAATTCCAATAGTAACAGACTCATTAAAAATAAAAACACCTGTAAAAGAATAAAAATGTTCTTTATTATTTTTTAATTATTTTTCCTTGGAAAATCCTTTCACCAATTCCATTTCAATCAAAACCAACAATAGAAAATATTCTCCATTAAATTAATGTAATCAACTTGTACTTAATTGATTGTTCCTTACATTTGTAAAAGTGAATATCTTACAAAATAGAATAATAAATACCAACTGAATGTCTAGTGCAAGTAATAGTGAAATAGATTACCTGGAAGTTATTGGAGCACGAGCGCACAATCTTAAGAATATTGATGTAACCATTCCACGAAACAAATTAGTAGTTATTACCGGTTTAAGCGGCAGTGGAAAATCATCTCTTGCTTTTGATACAATTTATGCTGAGGGCCAAAGAAGATATATAGAAAGTTTTTCAGCATATGCCCGACAATTTCTTGGAAACATGGAACGGCCAGATGTTGACAAGATAACAGGATTAAGCCCTGTTATTGCTATAGAACAGAAAACAGTCAATAAAAATCCCAGATCAACAGTTGGAACAATTACAGAAATCTATGATTTTTTGCGATTGTTATATGCAAGAACTTCGGATGCTTATTCCTATGTAACAGGAGAAAAAATGGTTCGTTATTCCGATGATCAAATCATTCATTTGATTCTGGAAAAATTTCAAGGAGAAAAAATAGTACTACTAGCACCGGTAGTAAAAGGGAGAAAAGGTCACTATCGCGAATTATTTGAACAAATAAAAAAGTGGGGGTATCTTCGGGTTCGAATTGATGGGAAAGTTGTTGAATTAACAAGCCGTATTCAACTTGACCGCTACAAAGTTCACGACATTGAGATTGTAATTGACCGCCTGGAAGTAAATGCTGATGCCCGTCCACGCATATCAGAATCTATACAACTGGCTATGAAACAAGGAAAAGGAATCAGTATGGTTCAACCTTTTAAGTCGGGAAAACTGGAAGAAGAATACGGAAAAGTAGAATATTATAGCAGGCATTTAATGTGTCCGACTTCTGGTATTTCGTATGATGAACCTCAACCAAATTTATTTTCCTTCAATTCACCTTATGGGGCATGTCCTGTTTGTACAGGACTTGGAATGATTTCGGAAGTGGACATCAACAAAATTATTCCAGATAAAAAATCAACCATACGAAAAGGAGCAATTGCTCCCATTGGAGCATATAAATCTACATGGATATTCAAACAATTAGAAGCCATAGGTGATAAATATGGATTTACACTTGATTCTCCGATTGAAGATATTTCTGATGAAGCGATGAACACGATACTGTTCGGATCTGATGAAGTATTTAAAATCAAACAATATACCGACAGTGCGGCAACGAGTTACAGTTTAGCATTTGAAGGCATTGCAAACTTTATCATCAAACAAAACGATGAACAAAGTTCACCTACAACAGAGAAATGGATTCAAGGATTTATGAATAAAGTAACTTGTTCAAAATGTAGTGGAACAAAATTAAAGAAAGAATCACTTCACTTTAAAATCGACAATAAAAATATTGCAGAACTATCCGAAATGGGTATTATTGAATTAAATAAATGGTTTAAAAATATAGAAGCGCGATTAACCTCAAAACAAAATACAATTGCCAAAGAAGTTCTAAAAGAAATAAGAACACGAATCACTTTTTTATTGGATGTTGGCTTGGATTACCTTTCACTGAACAGAAGTTCAAGATCACTCTCCGGAGGTGAAGCACAACGTATTCGGTTAGCAACACAAATAGGCTCTCAACTTGTTGGAGTTTTGTATATTTTGGATGAACCTAGCATTGGATTACATCAACGCGATAATGTTCGTTTAATAAACGCACTAAAAAACCTGAGAGATATCGGCAATTCAGTAATTGTTGTTGAACACGACAAGGAAATGATACTAGCTGCAGATCACGTAATTGATGTAGGTCCAGCAGCAGGTATTCACGGTGGTAAAATAATTGCACAAGGAACACCATCAGAAATTTTAAAATTTCATACCCTTACTTCAGACTATATTAATGGAATAAAAGAAATTGCTATTCCAAAAGTATACAGAAAAGGAAATGGTAAATCACTTGTATTAAAAGGTGCTAAAGGAAATAACTTAAAAGATGTTTCTGTAGAATTTCCACTAGGAAAATTAATTTGTGTAACCGGTGTATCCGGAAGTGGTAAATCAACACTCATAAATGAAACTCTTTACCCGATATTGAATAAACATTTTTATCGTTCTGAAAAGAAACCAATGCCTTACAAATCAATATCAGGATTGGAATACATCGATAAGGTAATTGATATCGACCAATCTCCTATTGGCAGAACTCCACGAAGTAATCCCGCAACATACACCAATGTATTTTCAGACATAAGAACCTTGTTTGCCGAAATTCCTGAAGCCAAGATACGTGGATATAAACCTGGAAGATTTTCATTCAATGTTAAGGGAGGACGATGCGAAACATGTCAAGGTGCTGGATTAAGAACAATAGAAATGAATTTCCTGCCTGATGTTTATGTTAAATGTGAAACGTGTAATGGTAAAAGATACAATAAAGAAACATTAGAAATCAGATTTAAGGGAAAATCAATTAGCGATGTTTTAAATATGACTATTGATAATGCAGTTGAATTTTTTAGTAGTATTCCATCTATTATTCAAAAAATAAGAACATTAAAAGATGTAGGATTAGGTTATATTACACTGGGACAACAAAGCACTACATTATCAGGAGGGGAAGCTCAACGCGTTAAACTTGCAACCGAATTATCAAAAAGAGATACTGGAAATACTTTTTATATTTTGGATGAACCTACAACAGGATTGCATTTTGAAGACATCCGCATTTTATTGGAAGTATTAAACAAACTGGTTGATAATGGTAATTCAGTTTTAGTCATTGAACATAATATGGATATTATCAAAGTAGCTGATCATATAATTGATATAGGAATTGAAGGAGGAAATGCAGGAGGCGAAATTTTATGTCAGGGTACACCAATAGAAATTATCAAAAACAAAATAAGCTATACAGCAAAATTTTTAAAAGAAGAATACCGTTAAAAAAAGAATAGTCCTGATAAAAAAATAGTAACAAATTATAGTTATAGAATGACCAATCAAGAAGAAGACAAAATAAGAAAAGCGTTTGCTGCAAAAGACTGGAACGATATCAAAGCATCCGATTCGTGGCAAATATTTAAAATTATGAGCGAATTTGTAGAAGGATTTGAAAAAATGAGCCGCATCGGCCCCTGCGTTTCAATCTTTGGATCTGCTCGAACTAAGACAACTAACCCCTATTATTTATTGGCTGAAGAAATTGCATATAAATTAACACGTGAAGGTTATGGAATAATCAGTGGCGGAGGACCTGGAATTATGGAGGCTGCAAATAAAGGTGCTAAAAATGGAGGAGGCAAATCGGTTGGCCTAAACATTGTTTTACCTTTTGAGCAAAGTTCAAACCCTTTTGTTGATAATGACAAAAATATAAATTTTGATTACTTTTTCGTTCGTAAAACTATTTTCTTAAAATATTCTCAAGGATTTATTGCAATGCCAGGTGGCTTCGGAACGCTGGACGAATTATTTGAAGCCATTACATTGATTCAAACCAATAAAGTAGCACACTTCCCTATTGTATTGGTTGGAAAAAAATATTGGGACGGTTTAATAACTTGGGTAAAACAAACAATGCTTCACGAAGAGCACAATATCAGCGAAAAAGATCTTGAATTATTTAAGATCGTTGATACTTCCGATGAAGCTGTTGCAATCATAAACGAATTCTATTCTAAATATTTATTGAAGCCAAATTTTTAATGAATGGCTAAATTTTATTTTTCATTACTATTTCTGGCTACACTATCAAATGTATATTCACAAAGTGGTTTGGGAGTGTTTCATGACTATATGAATAATTTTCATGTTTTCGACAAAGGCATTGAACGACAAATTGAAAACTACCCCGTTACGAATATAAAAATTGGAAACGACTACATTGCTTATACCGACTCAAAAAATAGTTTTATTTCCTACTATAACGGAGAAAAGCAAGTTCTAGAAGAAAATTTTCCGAATCAAGTTGTTGCAACACCTAAGGCGCTTATTTATAAGATGCAACAACGACTTATGATCTTCGAAAAAGGAGAAAAAAAATTACTTTCAAAAAATGCTGATAAATTTGCAGCCGGAGATTCTTTAATTGTTTGGCAAGCTTTACCCAGCATGAATTACATGTCATACGAAAATGGCGAGATTAAAACAATCATTTATGCAACAAACGCTAGTGTAATTTACGATTACAAAGTAGAAAATAACATTATGGCATTCAATGACCTTGATTTCAATCTAAAAATTTACTTCAAAGGAAAAATTTATGACACCGAAGGCATAAGAATCAATAGTTATGAATGTGGACACAATATTGTTGCATTCATTGATGAATACAAAAATACATTCAATGTCTTTTATAATGGAGAATTTAAAGTAATCAGTAAAGAAATTATTCAAGATTTCAAAGTATCAAATGACATGGTAGCATATACGGATACAAAAGATAATTTTTACATTTTTTATGATGGCGCTATTACAAAAATTGATTCTCGAAAGCCTGACTATTATTTTTCTAAAAACAACATCCTTTTCTATGCGTTTGATTCTGAATTAAAAATCATCTATGATGGGCAAATATATTCTGAGCCACTTATTGAACAGAAAAATATTATTACTGGCAACAATTCACTTGTTTATTTTAGTAATATCAACCGACCAAAATATTTTTACAAAGGTAAAATAGTTGAAAATTTCTATGTTCAAAAACCATATACAATCAACTTAAATCAGGATCTTCCGGTATTCAAATACAACAATACGATTGGATTTTTGTATGAAGGGAAAATATACGAATTCACTACCCGTTCGAATTAAGGAAGCAATTTAATTTCAACATATACTGTTTTTCTGATTCTAAATAAATTTTCATAGATTACGTTTTGAAAAAAAATAGACTACTGTAAGCCCTCCCCAAAAAACAACCATTCAATACACTAAGTATTTCCTAGCATTTATTCATTTATTAATTAAAAGCAATCCTAAACACGGTTATTAACAAAGTTCTGTTTGTAATTACAATTAATGTTACATCAAATACACCACAAACTGCAATAGTTTTGTTAAGAGCTTATTTTAATGAATTACTATATCTGAAATATTTCTTAAAATATATATGCATAGGTAGTTATTATTATTAAAACCAACATGAAAAACATACGTTTACTATTTGTTGTGTTATTTTTTTGGGCAACAAGCAGTATTTTTGCCCAAAAAACGGCAAAAGTAAAACAATTTCCTTCTGTTGCAATTGGTGCTGGAATACTCTCCTTTAATGGTGACATAGGAAATGGCGCTGACTTGAGTTCTTTGTCGAAAATTAGAGCAGGTTACAATTTTACAATTGAGCAGCGCATTGGAAAATACTTAGCAATATCATTCAATGGCCTCTACGGAAAATTATCTGATAGTGAAAGAACAAAAGATAGAAGTCTCAATTTTGAATCAGAAATAATGCAAGGTGATTTAAACATTGTATTGCATTTTGATAATGACTTAATTTTTAGCAGAACAAGTGTTTTTGCTCCTTATTTGTTTGTAGGGATAGGCTATTTAAAATTTAATCCTCATGGTGATCTTACTGATAAAAATAATATAAAATATAATTATTGGAGCGATGGAACTATACATGACAGAGCAGAATCTGACCCTTTGGCTTCAACATCCATAATCATACAAAGAGATTATACTTACGAAACAAAATTAGTAGATTCGGTTAATTCCTATGGAAGATCTTCACTTACGGTTCCTATCGGTGGAGGTTTTAATCTTAAAATTCTTAACAGTCTTTCTGTAAATATTGGTGCTACTTATTACTTAAGTTTTTCTGATTGGATAGATAATTTTAAAGAAGGTAAAAATGATAAATATATTTTCGCTAATGTTTCAATACAATACAACTTTGGAAAAGAAAAAGAGGAAAGTAACCCAATCTATAACCATGTAGATTTTTCGGCTTTAGAAAAGCTTGATAATGATGCTGACGGTGTTAATGATGCTGACGATAAATGTCCTGGAACACCTAAAGACATTAAAGTAAACGAAAGAGGATGCCCTGATGACAATGATGAAGATGGAATTCCAGACTATCTAGATAAGGAATTAATGACAAAAATAAATGCCATAGTTGATGAGCAAGGAGTTACAATAACTGACAAAATGATTGCTGACAAACAAAATCAATTTGATTCACTTGCAACAGAAAGGAGCCAGCTGTTTAATGAAAATCCAAGTTTATCTTATCTTAAAAACGTTGAAGCTGCTTCCACTGAAACAAGAAAATCAAATCCAGCTGCTGCCAATTCAATACCGTATGCAATAAGAACAGCAGATTTAAATAATGATGGATTTATTTCAACAGAAGAAATTACTTCGGCAATTGATATGTTTCTTCAAGGTGAATCAAATTTTACAGTAGAAAAATTAAATGATTTAATTGACTTTTTCTTTGAACAATAAGTATATAAGTAAACACAAATACAAACTTTATGTTAAAATACGCAGCTCTTCTTTTCAATACAATAGCCTTGTTGATTTATCAGTTTTTCTTCGCTGAGGGTATTACCGTAACACAAAACATTCCTTCATCGGTAAAATCTGATAGCGAATTTACTGTTGAACTTACCGTCAATAAAGGTTCTGTAGGAGGGTTTGCGAAACTACAACAAGATTTGCCTGAAGGTTTTACAGCCGTTCAAGATGAAAATAACGGAGCTTCATTCACATTTACAAACCAATCTGTAAAATTCATATGGATGTCTCTCCCCACGGATAAAGAATTTAAAATAAAATACAAAGTAAAAGTTGCTGCTGGTATCAATGGCGAAAAAGTTATTGCAGGCAAGTTTTCATATGTTTCTGACAACGTAAAACAAACTATTGTAATTGCAGCATCAACAATTACTGTTGATTCTAAAATTCAACCTGAAATTACCACATTAGTAACAACAACTGCTCAAACTACAACACCAGAAAATTCAACAAATGGAATTATAACAAACGAAACTACAACAAATACAACTCAACCGATTACCTCTTCACCTTCATCAAGTAGTACTGAGCCATCTTCAATTATTTCCACAAGAACAGTACCGAGTAATGTTACTGACAATTTTATAGTTGAAATACTAGTGAATAAAGGAAATATAACCGGATTTGCAAAACTAGTGGAAGCACTCCCTATAGGATTTACTGCAACTGCCGGTAATGTTCAAGGAGCATCTTTTAGTTTCGATACTAAAACACAAAAAGTAAAATTTGTATGGGTATCGATGCCCTCTCAAACAGAATTCACGATCTCTTACAAAGTAACTGTTCCTTCCGGAGTAACTGGCAATCAAAACATTGATGGCGTTTTCTCTTATATTGAAAATGATGAAACCAAAAAATACATCATTCCAACAAGTACTTTCGCTATTGTAAGTGATTCAAATCCGCTTGTAACTGCTACTACTTCCCCTACTTCTACTACTCCCAATAAAACTACAACAGCTGAAGCAACAACAAATCCGACTACTTCAACTACTTCTGTTACCTCAACAACTTTACCTGTAAATACAACGGAAACAAATACAACAGCTTCAAGTTCTAAATCCCTGTCGGCAGCAAGTACTATACCTGCAGCTCAAACCAATGTGAATTATCGCATTCAGATTGCTGCTTTACACAACGCTATTGATGCAAATATCCTTGCAGCAAGATATAATATCAATGATAAAGTAAATACTGAAATGGCGGAAGGATTTACAAAATATATAGTAGGTTCTCATAATGATTATAAAGGAGCTCGTGATTCACGTGAAGAGATTCGAAATAAAGGTGTTGCTGACTCTTTTGTAACTGCTTATAGCAGCGGAAAAAGAATAACAGTTCAGGAAGCAATTATGATTACTAGCCAGAAATGGTATAGATAACTTTAGAAACGCCTTAAAAGCGCATTTATACTTCGGTTAGACTGATTTTTTTATTATATTTGCAACTATGGTTAAAGGAATAAAAATCATACTATTATTCTTATTTTTCAACTCTGTTTTATATTCTCAAACAGAAACTTCCTCCATTGTTGATAGTGCAACTTCCCCTTCATCATATTCCAATAAATTAAAAGATAAAAAAGAATTCATTTTCAAACCTGCCATAGGTATTGGCACTGGAATGTTTTCTTTTTACGGGGATCTTTACGTTAAACATTTTCAAGCACCAATGGTTAGCCGAATAGGTTATGACCTAAGTATTGCTCAACGATTAACTGATTATTTGGACGTTAATTTTTATGCTTTATTTGGCAAATTAGGTGCTAATGAGCGAGCCGAACCGAATAATAGAAACTTAAATTTTGAATCTGAGATTCGAGTAGGGGGAATCAATCTACTTTATAATTTCGATAATTTTTTACCAGCATCAAGAGATGCTAGTCCCTATATTTCATTGGGGTTCGAATCGTTTGAGTTCCTTTCTAAAACTGACATTTTTGATGGAAACGGAAATCGTTATTACTACTGGTCTGATGGCACAATCCGTAATATTGACCAAAGTGCTCCAACAGCAAACATGGCAATCGAAATTCAGCGCGACTATAAATACGAATCTGATATCCGTGAAATGAATCTTGATGGATTCGGAAAATACGCCGAACGTTCTTGGGCTTTTCCTGTTGGTGCCGGTGTGATTTTTAAAATCAACGATTTTTGGGATTTTAAAATTGGTGCAACCATGCACTTTACTCTTACCGACTATATTGATGGAATTTCTAACGAAAGTATAGGAAATCGTGTTGGTAAAAAAAGTAATGATAAATTTATGATGAGTTCTTTTTCATTGCATTACAAATTTGGGATGAAAGAAAAGGAAGGAGAAATGGATGATGATACCTTTAATGATGTCGATTTTTTTGCACTTGATCTTTCTGATATAGATAAAGATGGGGTTAGTGATGCGAATGATTCCTGTCAGGGCACTCCAGAAGGTGTACCTGTTGACATCAAAGGGTGTCCTTTGGATGATGACAATGATAATGTTCCAAATTACAAAGATGATGAATTAGATTCGCCTAAAGATTCCTTTGTTGACGCTAAAGGTGTGCAACTAAACGACTCGATTATTGACTATAAATATCGTTTTTATATGGATTCAACAGGTGCATTTGCAACAGTTGAGAGACATGATCACAATGGGAAAGAACTTTATAGTAATTTATATCAAAAAGAGTACAGTGTAGAAATAGGCACCTTCAAAAAAGGTCTTCCACCTGAATTAATGACTAAATTTTTAAGTATCGGTGATATATCAAGTTTCAACATTGATGATTCCACTACAACATACACTGCTGGAAAATTCAACAATTTATTGGATGCCGAAATACGTAAAAAGCAATTAGTCGAGCAAGGATTAACAGATGCAAAAGTTGTTTACAAACAAAATGGTAAATTTTATAATGCTCCGGCATATTCAACACAACTATCTAATAATTCAACGGCAGCCGCAACTAACAGTGCTGTAAATACAAATCCTGCAACTAATTCAGCAATAAATACTTCAATAAAATCAACAACTACAAATAATAGTTCAACAAATACAACAAGTAATTCCTCTACAAATACGAATAACAACTTGAATAATTCGAACAATATATCCACTTCTATTTCTGCAGCTGATTCAAAGGGAATAGTTCTGAGAGTTCAATTGGGTGCATATAAAAATAGATTATCTAAAAATGTTTTTAAAGACATAAATGATTTGATTGAAATAAAAACTGAAGATGGTCTTTATAAATACATGACCGGTTCTTTTAAAACATTTGAGGATGCCGCAAAACACAAAGTAGATTTACTATTAAAAGGTTACCAAGGTGCTTTTATAACAGCTTACAAAGATGGAAAACGAGTTACTTTAACGGAAGCGGGTGCAACACCTCAAAAGAAAGAAGATCTAATAGAACAAAGTACTTCAGATAACGCTGCAGTTAATGGCGTTAATAAAAAATTGGTTACTTTTAAAATTCAAGTTGGTGTATTTAAAAACGAACCTCCTCCCGATAAAGCTGCAAAATTACAATCAGTGAAAGGGCTGGTAACAAAAGAAATTACACCAACAGGCTTAAATCGTTATACAGTAGGTCCATTTCATGATTATGTAACTGCACAATCAGCAAAAAACGACTTAGTAAAAAACGGAATTGATGATGCATTTATTCTAGCATTCTTTAATGGTGAATACATTACAATTCAGGAGGCACTTGAACTTTTAAAGAACTAATTTTACCCTGTAGCATTATCTTTTTTATGCTTCGTAAAAATAAAATACAAATGAAAAACATACTACAACTATCCTTTTTAACTATAGGAATAAGTTTAAGTAATTCTATTGGGGCTCAAGAGGTAATCAAAAAAGATCTGGATACCGTTTCCTATAAACAAGAAACTCCAAAAGAAACAGTTAAACAAGAAAGAGCGGAAAGTATTAAGGGTGCGAAAAGTTCAAAATCAATAAATGATGCTAAGAACGACACAATAGGATCAACTAAAATGTCCATTAAAGAACAAGGAATCCCGAAAAGAAATAAAAATAAAAAATCAGCGTCTTATACTCCTGCAGCAACTGAACCTCCTAAAAAAAACAACAATAGTAACTATTAAAAGAGGATAAGTACCTCTTTTTTTATTTATAAATCATACCAACGAATGAACAAACTGATACTAATTTTGTTTCTTACAAATGTAAACACATCTTGTAATCAGAATGAAACAGATAAACAACTTCTGTCTGAAAAAAAAATCATACAAACAGAAAATACAAAAATTGCAACTATGGATACAGCAACTTTCGGAGCAGGATGCTTTTGGTGTGTAGAAGCACAATTTCAAATGTTAGAGGGTGTTCACTCCGTTTCATCCGGATTTTCTGGAGGAACAATAAAAAATCCGGCTTATCGTGAAGTATGTAATGGTACAACCGGTCATGCAGAAGTATGTCAAATAACATATGATTCATCTAAAATTTCATTTGATGAACTATTAGCTGCCTTTTGGCAATCCCATGATCCAACTCAGTTAAACAGACAGGGAAATGATATTGGAACACAATACAGATCTGTTATATATTATCACAACGAAGAACAAAAAAGACTTGCAGAAAAATATAAAAAAGATCTCAATGAATCAGGGGCCTTTCAAAAACCAATTGTAACTGAAATTAGTCCGATTGGACCATTTTACAAAGCAGAAGATTACCATCAAAATTACTTTAATCAAAATGGTTCAGAATCCTATTGTCAATTTGTAATTCAGCCCAAAGTAGAAAAATTTAAAAAAGTGTTTAATGACAAACTTAAACATTAGATTTAAGATAAGAATACATTCAAATTCTTATAATTTAATAGTCAACTTTAAAATTTTATACTTTAACTTAATCAACTTAAAAACAAGGGAATACACAAATAAATGCTTACTATTTTAATTTTTTTATTCTAAATTCTTGTTATCTTTGCACTTATGCTTCAAGGAAAAGAACTTATTCTTGCTACAAAACCATTTGCTAAAGAAATTCGTTGGAAAAGTTGGTTTTATACCCTTACTGCCTTCATTTTTTTAATAGCATCCTTAGTTGGTACTTATTTTATACCCACCTTATACGGTAAAATCATTTCCAGTATATTCAGTGCAATATTTTTAACACGTTTCTTCATGATTTTTCATGATTACCAACACCATTCCATTCTTCAAAAATCTTATATAGCAAACTTCATCTTTACAATTTATGGAATATACATGTTAACTCCTCCTAGTATCTGGAAACGCTCGCATGATTTTCACCATAATAATAATGCGAAACTATTTAGCGCAAACATTGGGTCTTTTCCAATTATGACAAAACAAAAGTTCATGGAAGCAACAAAAAGTGAGAGACGCATATACCTTGCAATTCGCCACCCTTTTAACATGATTTTTGCTTATGTAACGATGTTCATATACGGTATGTGCATTCAATCTTTTATTAGTAGCCCGAAAAGACATTGGGATTCGTTGGCAACTTTGATTATTCATGTTTCAATTGCGGTATCATTATTTATTTTTGCTGGTCCATTAACATGGTTTCTCGCATTCTTTTTACCTTTTTTTATTTCACATATGATTGGTGCTTATTTGTTTTATGCGCAACATACATTTCCGGGAGTAATATTCAAAGGTAATGAAGAATGGACTTATGCTAATGCAGCATTAGATTCTTCTAGTTTTTTAAAAATGAATCCAGTATTAACATGGATTACTGCTAATATTGGCTACCACCATATTCATCATTTAAACTCAAGAATCCCTTTTTACCGTTTACCTGAAGCCATGAAAAGTATTACAGAACTTCAGAATGCAACTGTTACAACTTTTAAATTGTCTGATATTATCTCTTGTTTGCGTCTTAAATTATGGGATTCTGAACAAAATAGGATGATTGGATTGTCTGAAATAAATCCATCCAAATAAAAAATTCGCCAGACATATTCTGCCTGACGAATTTAAATTAACTTATGTATTAATTGAGCGCAAAAATTCTAACTATTTTCGGCAATCTTGCTTTGTTTTTCAATTTTATCTAAGCGTTGAACAATTGCATCCAGATTACGAAAATGAATATATGCTTTACGGTATTTACCAGCTTCAAAAGCAGGAGAACCCATGTAAACTTCCCCTTTTTTAGTAATGTTTTTTGAAATACCTGATTGAGCCGTAATGATTGTCTGATCTGCGATATCGAGATGACCTACTATACCAACCTGTCCACTAAACATACAATTTTTACCGATTTTTGTTGAGCCAGCAACAACACCTTGAGCTGCGATGTATGTATTTTCACCAATTTCAACATTATGAGCAATATGAATCAAGTTGTCAAATTTCACACCTTTTCGTAAAATTGTAGATCCTAAAGTTGCTCTGTCGATAGCGCAATTCGCTCCAATCTCAACATTATCTTCGATGATAACGTTTCCTATTTGAGGAATTTTTTGATTGTCGTTTTGAGGATTAAATCTAAAACCATCGCTACCAATCACGGAACCGGAATGGATGATGCAATCGCTGCCAATTTGTGTTTCTGAATATATTTTTACTCCTGCAAAAAGTGTTGTATTATCACCGATCACTACATTTTCTCCTATAAAAACCTGAGGATATATTTTTACATTGTTCCCGATTTTTACATTATCGCTTATCACTGCAAATTCACCAGCATAGATATTTAAACCAACCGTTGCCGTTTCAGAAATAAATGCATGCTTTGAAATTCCAGTTTTATTAAGCTTTACCTGATTATACATTTCCAATAATTTTGAAAATGCGGTTTCAGGACTATCTACCCTTATTAACGTTGCAGAAACAGCTGAAGTAAGAACAAGTTCTTTACTTACTATTACTATAGATGCTTTAGTAGTATAAATATATTGGGTGTATTTGGGATTTGCTAAAAAAGAAATGGAACCAGAAATTCCCTCTTCAATTTTAGATAATTTACTTATTTTAACTGTTTCATCGCCTTCTATTTGTCCTTGCAATAGACCCGCAATTTGTTGAGCAGAGAATTCCATAATCTGAATGATTAACTATTAAACTTAAATGATAACATAGCTACTAAATTATAAAAAAGATATATAAAAATCAAACTACTCTTCCAAAGCCATCGAAACAGAATAACCTCTCCATTTGTTAATAACGGATTGCATATCATCAGGCAATTCAGAATCGAAATGAACATACTTACCACTTAAAGGATGATTAAAACCTAATGATTTTGCATGTAATGCATGACGCGGTAACATATCAAAGCAATTGTCTACAAACTGCTTGTATTTTGCAAATGTTGTACCTTTTAAAATACGATTTCCACCATACGTTTCATCATTAAATAAGGAGTGTCCTATGTGCTGTAAATGTGCGCGAATCTGGTGCGTTCGGCCAGTTTCTAACTTACATTGTATCAATGTTACATAGCCAAATCGTTCAAGAACTTTATAATGCGTAACGGCATGCTTTCCTTCTTCACTATCGGGAGGAAAAACATCCATTTTTTTTCTGTCTTTTAAATGTCTGCCAATATTTCCAGTGATTGTTCCTTCGTCCTCTTTAAAATCGCCCCAAACTAAGGCGTAATATATTCTATCAAGGTTTCTGTCAAAGAAATCTTTTGCTAATTTAACCATTGCGGTTTCACTTTTTGCAACAACCATGATCCCGCTGGTATTTTTGTCGATTCGATGAACTAATCCCGGACGAAGCAACGCTTGTTCTTTGGATTTTTTTGTGGCCTTAGTGGTGGCTGCATAATTACTAGTTGGTAATTGCTGAAAATGATAAACCAACGCATTGACCAAGGTTCCAGAATAATTACCGTAGCCGGGATGAACAACCATACCTGGATCTTTATTGATTATAATTAAATCATCATCCTCAAATACAATTTGTAAAGGAATATTTTGAGCAATCAACTCAATCTCTCGGGGAGGATGAGCAAATACAACCGTAATAACATCAAACGGTTTCACTTTATAGTTTGACTTTACCGGCTTCTCATTCACCAGAATATTACCACTTTCGGCTGCTTGTTGAATTTTTGAACGCGTAGCATTTTCTGTACGGTTCATAATAAATTTATCAATGCGTAAAAGGCCTTGACCTTTATCGACAACTATGCGGAGGTGCTCAAATAATTCCTGATCATCACCATCATCTTCAACTTCAATTTCTTCTTCGTTCATCAGGATAATAATTAATTAACTTATTTTAGTTTAATAAATTTAAGTGTAGAACTATTTTCTTCGTCATTCATTTGAATAAAATATACGCCACTTCCTAAATTTGAAATATCAATAAAATTGTCATAAACTGAATTATGAATTACAACGTTACCCAACAAATCAAAAATAGTAAAACTGATTTTTTGTGTGTCGGAAAAACCATCAATAAATAATTGATCGCTTGCGGGGTTTGGATAAACTACTCCTATATTTTCGGATTTTCTTTCTTCAGAAATATCCGTAAACTCTGATGCAGAACCAAAAACAGGATGCAGCATTAACGAACCTACAAAGGGAGAAGCATTCCAAGAGCCTGTAACATTGTAAAATATTTTTGATTGGGTATTCGTATTTTTATCCACTCCAACATTTAAAAACTGATTTGTATTTTGCTTGAAACCAACATAAAATGTTCCGGGATTCAAATACAAAGGTGCATCTAACTTATAACGGATAAATTGATTTGGCATCACCATTCCGTATTCAGGACTATCGGGTAAAGCACTTATATATATGGCAGTTCCCGGCACTCCACCTCCATCGGTCCATACATGTATATTAAAAGAATAGATGGATGAATTTATTAAAAACGGATTAAAATAAATATCAATATATTGCAATGAATCGGCAATATTTAATGTAAATTTCTCAGCAAGTTGGGCATAAAGTGTGCTCAGTCCAAATGAATTTTCAGCTGTACCATCGTCATAAGAAAAGTAGTTGGTAAGGTCTTGAACAAAACGTACTGTATCATTACCACGATCATTATCAGGAGTAGAAGAGATTGTACTTTCTATTGAATACCGAGAGGCTGCTGTAAGAATTGGTATTGTAAAATTAAGTGCTGGATTGGTGAATGCCGCATAATTCATATAGCCACTTGAAGAAAACGGGTCGATATTAAAACTACCACCGGAATAAGTAGTATTCACCTGAACACCAAGATCATTAAATATTTTATAAATAAAGCTTCCATTTTTTGTAACAGTATGATTATTACGTATGGATGTATTATAATTCAGTTTCATATCTGATGCACTGTATTGCTTCCAGGGCATTGCAGAATAGGTATTTAACAACGAAGGAGTATTATAAACAAAGGTTACATCTTCAAAAGTGGTATCATTTATATTTCTGGTTTTATTCAAATAAACATAATCAATATTCCAATGATCCGTATTCCCACTTATGGTTGCACGATTATAAAACCTGAATTGAAAACCATCTTTCAAATAAGCGGTATCGTTAATTGGAATCATCGCTAATGACCATGAACTATCATTAGAAGTAAGTGTACTTCCTCTTTTGGCCCAAACATTTTTCCAGCCCAATGTTCCATTCTTAAATTGCACAACCAAGGAGTCCGGATATTCAGGAGCATTGCCATTGCCTTGAGGTTGATAATAAAAGCTCAAATAAATTGAATCACTTAAAAGATTATTAAGATGAATAGGCTTAGATGTCAAAAAATCAGCAACAGCAGAACTTGTTGATCCTGCTGTGAAATCGTAGGGATAACCATTATAATCTAATCCTTCAAACGTTGCTACTCCAAGGGTAATTGGTGCTTTTGCAAAATCGCGGTTAATAAATACTTTATTATCCAACCATAACGAAGTATCGGGATATGGTCCTTCGGCAGAAAAGTCGTCTAAGATACCTTTAACACCCAAGCGCAATGTATCGTATATCGATGCGGCTTTATATGAAACTTTAAGTTGATTATATTTACTGATAATACTAGGATTCGTGCTTAATTCATTTTCTACCAAACCCTGGGAAAAACTGAGGGTTGAATAAAACAAAACACAAACAACCACTAGTATTTTATTCATCAAAATTTTCATCATCATTATTTTTTACACTTGAAGTATCAGGTACAGAAGACAATTTATTTTTATCATTTGTAAAATATAAATCGATTGTTCCTCCCATATTAATTTTTGTATCCTTACTACAATTTGGAATTTGACGATATACTTTTCCATTAACCGAATCTTTTGCAAAATCAAAACTTACTGCTCCAATACTCAATGAAGCTTCCGTCAGTTTTAAGAGTGCTTCTTTACGTGTTAGTCCGTATAAGCAAGGAACGTCAATTTCTTCTTCACTAAGTCCTTTACCAACAATTAAATCGATAATCGTTCCTTTTTCAATTTTTTCACCTGCGGCAATTTTTCTCCCTTTTACCAGTTGTTCCAATACACAATTAGCACATTGGTCAGCTACAAACTTGGTTTTACCCAACCTTAATCCAAAGGTTGTAATCATTGCAGCGGCTTGTCTCAATGAGCGATCAACCAACTTAGGCATTTGAATACTTGGTGGCAAAACGGAAGTAACATATAAATAAATGGTTCTTCCTTCCTTCACTTCGGCATTTGCTTCAGGCTCTTGTTTAACAACCACTCCTTTTTTAGCTTTCAGATCATACAAGGAATCGATTACAAGATAGCGCAAATTTTTATCCGCAACAAACTGATCTAATTCCTTGATGCTGATACCTGAAAAATCAGGAACTACAACTGTTTCATTATGATTTGTAGTTCTGCCTAACCAAGAAATAATCAACCAGCATATCAAAAAAACAGATACCAAGTAAATGGACAGATGAATTAAGAATGTTTTACTTTTTATGAATTGTAATAGTTCTTTGAACATAACTAATGGCATTCGGATTTAGTTTACGAATGTACGAATTTTAAGGAAACGAAAGAAATAGTAAATAATTGCTTTTTATGCCATAAAATTCAATATTTATAGACTAAAGGCAACTGAAAAAACTATTTCGGTAAATGACTTTCGGGCAAAATCAGTTTAGCAATATTTTTCGTTTTTGAAAAGCAAAATCTAAAATACGATCAATAAAATCATACGGTTTATAACCATTAATAGCCGTTTGGTGAAAGATACAAGTTGCTGGCGTCATGCCAGGCAATGAATTTACTTCTACAAATACTACTTCTACCCTATTCACACTATAGATTCTAACGAAGGCATCAATCCGAGTATACCCGTTAATATTTAATAATTTGGCAGCAGCACCCAAGGTAAGTTTCACCTGATCAGAAATTTGCTGACGCACTTCCGCATCAAGGGAGTAACGCGCAGGAGTGATATTTTGGCCTTGTCCAGCTAAAAATTTTTCTTCTAATGATAAAACCTCCCCTTCACTCAATGCCTCAGATGCTTCAAAAACTTCGTAGGAAACATTATTGTTTGCATCGTAGTTCGTTAGCATACCCCCTGTTACTTCTAAAAAATGTACTGCATCTCTTTTTGAAATTAACTCTTCAACCAGAATATACTGCTTTTGAGGAAACTCCTCTTTTTCTTTGATATGTAACACTTTGGCAGCAGCAGGATCTAATGTTTCCGATTTACGGAAAATCAACGTTGCAAAAGCTTCAAACTCTTCAGGTGTTTTTATTTTTTTTACTGCGGAAGAACATCCGTCATCCACCGGCTTTGCAATAAAAGGATATTGAATTTCATCTTTGATCCTTTTCAATACATTCAAATAATCTGAAGTCCATTCGGCTTCAGAAACAAGTAAATGATCTGCAACAAGAAATCCATTTTGCTTCAGAATTTCATTGGTACGATATTTATCGATTGTAATTTGAGAACTATCTACACCAGAGCCATTATAAGGCAAGCCTACTTTTTCCAAATTGGCCTGAACAGCGCCATCTTCGCCTGGACGACCGTGAAGAGCGATAAAAACACAATCCACCATCTTTCCTAAATCTTCGTATGTAATTTGTTTGGGTTTTGCTAGATTGTCTTTATTTGAATATTTAGAAGTGATAGGATTACACTCAGTAATAATATCTTTGACAAGATCATGAATTTTATAATGATTGATTTTATCTTTTATATCATCGGCATTGTCTTTCAATAAAACATTTACAGGAATCTGATACATCAGATGTTCATCATTATTGCCAGTTAGAAAAACGGGAATAGGCTCATATTTGGATGAAGAAGCTAATTTTTCGTAAATATTTCTTCCACTTTCAACAGAAATATGACGCTCGGAAGAATATCCCCCAAGAATCACTGCAACTTTAATTTTATTGGTTATAGCGTTTTGATCCGACTGAATAGCAGCATCCAATTTAGTTAATAAAGAATCAAATACACCACTATTTTTAGTTGCGATTAAACGTTGAGCCAATGAAGTACGGATAATATAAGTAAGAAATTGAGACGGATTTAAACCAATTTCTGCCGCCTGATGAAAGAAAAAAGAAGAAGGCATCATACCTGAAGTAGTATTCGGATCGTTTAAAAATACCTTTCCTTCAGTTGATATGAATCCATCGATGCGGGCATATACATCAAAACTCAAGGCATAGAACAAACGTTCACATTCTTTTCGAATAGCTTGAATTTGCTCATTTGGCAAATCAATTGGTGTGATTTTTCTGGAAAGACCAGGTAAGTATTTTGAACGGTAATCAAACAATTCTTTTCCTTTACGGATTTCGGTTGGAGGAAGAGCAATAGCTTTTCCATTTTCATCTTGTGCAACTATACAAGAGAATTCTTTTCCCTCAATAAAACCTTCGATTAACACTTTACTTTCACCATCCAAGGCTTCAAAAACAGCACCCTCTTTTTCTGTTTCAAAAATTTCATCTAAGTAAATTATCAAATCCTGAGGATGATATACAACATGCTTTATTTTAAAATTTGAAGTTGATACATTTATAGGCATACCAATACCTTCACGGATATCGGCAAGGGTTCTCACAAAGTTATTTTTTTCAGCAGCAGATAATTTTTTCCATTCGGATGCATCTTGCCATTTAGTAAAAAAGGCTTTTTCAACAGCCTCCATAAATTTTAAATTATCATCTTCATGCAAAATACTTATACCAATGGAAGAACCTTGATTAGCAGGTTTAATAACCAAGGGAAGACCTATTTCTTTTTTTGCTTTTTCAAATATATTTTTAAGAGTTCCATTCATCCAACTTGCCCTTTCAATAGTAAAATAATTAGGGCTATTAAATCCTGCATTCACCATCAATCGTTTTTGAACACTTTTATCGATACCTATTGCCGAAGGTAAGATACCGGATCCGGAATAAGGGATTCCCAAATATTCTAACAAACCTTGAATCTTTCCATCTTCACCAAAAGCACCATGTAAGCATAAAAAAGCAAAATCAAAATGTGATTTTAAAGTATTCGGTTCTAGCTTACTACCAATTTTATTGATGAGTTCAAGCTGCTGTTTATCAGATAATTTTCCAATTTGCTCGGCATAAATTTGAAAATCCCCATCTTTATTAGGGATAAATTCTGCTGGAGGATAAAAATCACGGATACTGCCTTTATAAACGAATTCCCAGTTTAGCAAAACAAAATTTCCAAAACTATCCACAAACACTGGAACTGCTTCAAACAATGATTTATTGAGATTATCATAAACCGTACGTCCACCAGCAAAAGATATTTCACGTTCTTTAGAAAAACCGCCAAAAATAATTCCTATTTTGATTTTCATGTACAATTGCTTTATTCTCGCAATGACTTAAAGTCCGCAAAGATTTTAATAAAAAAAGAATAAGGAAACGTACCTTATAATGTACAAATTTAAACTTAAGGAAAGGCCATTTCAGACAATCGTCCTCAAGTATTCAACAAGTTTATTCACAGCCTTGGCCCTATGAGATATTTTATTTTTTGTAAGAAGATCCATTTGGGCAAATGAAAGATCGTATCCATCAGGAAGAAAAATGGGATCGTATCCAAACCCACTTTCACCTCTTTTTTCTGACAAAATCACACCATTGACAACGCCTTCAAACTGCATCTCATTTCCATTAATTACCAATGAAATAACTGTTTTAAAACGGGCTTTACGATTTTCTTTCAGCTCCAATTCCTGTAGAACTTTATCCATGTTTTGATTCGCATCTCTGCTTTCACCAGCATAACGAGCAGAAAACACACCTGGACTCCCGTCTAAACTTTCCACTTCTAAACCCGTATCATCGGCAAAACAATTTTTATTGTACTTTTCGTAAACATAAAAAGCCTTTTGAGATGCATTCCTTTCAATAGTAGGTTGAGTTTCGGGAATTTCTTCGTTGCATTGAATATCGAGTAAACTTAATATTTGTATTACATCCGGAATCAAAGATTGAATTTCATTTGCTTTATTTTGATTGGAGGTTGCGAAGACGAGTTTCATAATCTAAAATATTGTACAAATTTACATATAAAAAATGAGTAGATATAACCCTATTTGTTATCTTTGAAAAGATATAAATTATAAATGAGTAGGAATCGTTTTTTTTTAGTTGATACATATTATAACATTAAGGATAAGCTGCCACCTTATGTATTCAAAGCAATTATAAGGCTCGCCCCGATTTATCTTGTAACGTCTCTTTTTGAAATTTTCGGACTTTTTGTTCTCTTTCCTGTTATAAGAATTATTATTGAGCCAGCTATTATTCAGGAAAACAAGTATGTTAATTTACTTTATACTTCTCTTCATTTCAAAAACAATATAAGTTTTGTATTATTCTTGTTCAGTTCAATTACGATTTTGTTTGTTCTTAAAAATTTTTTTTTCTATATCATTTCAAAAAAACAAATTACAGTAGCATTTAATTTAGCTTGTCGACTATCCATTGAAAAGTATTATTCCTATTTTAAAAAACCCTATAGCTTTCACTCCGATAATAATACTGCAGTATTATTAAGAAACTTTACTCAAATACCTTTTGAACTAATAAATTACATGATACTTCCATTTATAGCATTAGTAAATGAATTATTTATCTTGATTTTAATTATTTCCATTATTATATTTTATGACCCATTATTATTTTGGTCACTTATACTTTTCACCGCTCCATTTTTACTAGTTTATAACAAAATTTATAAAAAGAAATTACGAGAAATATCAGAACGAAGAGATGCAGAAAGTGCATACATGTTTAAATTAGGGCTTCAATCTATGGAAGCATTCAGAGAAATTACGATTTTTAATAAAGTAAATTATTTTAAGCCATTATTTAAAAAGACTGTGGACAAATACAGCAAGTCCGTTTCTGAAACGTTTCTAATGAATTCATTTTCTCCGAAATTTGTAGAGACAGTGGCAGTTTTAGCGATATTTTCCATTTTTATTTCAGGATATTTATTAAATAAAGACTTAGCCGTATTGGCGCAATTTTTAATCATTTTTGCGATTGCAGCATTTCGGCTTATTCCTTCAATGAATAAAATCATATTAACATCGAATTATATCAAAACGAATACATATATTTTCCAGCATTTCGATAAAAATATGGAAGTTGAAGAATTAACGAGAGATTCAAATAAAAGAAGCAAGAATGAGAATACAAGCGCATTAGAATTTAAAGAAAATTTAGTAATCAAGGATCTTGCTTTCAGCTTTGAAAATAATACAGCGAACGTATTAACAAACCTTAATCTTACTATTCAAAAAGGACAAACAATTGGAATAATTGGTACATCAGGCGCAGGAAAAACAACCTTACTGAATATTCTATTAAGGCTTTTCCAAGAAAGCAGTGGTGGAATTTTTGTTGATAACATCAAAATTGATAAATCAAATTTGTTCGATTGGTACAAATTGGTAAGTTATGTTCCTCAAAATATTACGCTGTTAGACGGTTCAATTAGTGAAAATATAGCATTTGGAATACCGGTAAATGAGATTGATAATAATTTATTAGACCAAGTGATTGTTCAATCACAATTGGAACAGTTTGTAAATTTACTTCCCGAAGGATCTCAAACCCAAATTGGAGAAAAAGGTATAAAAATATCCGGAGGACAACGACAAAGAATTGGTATAGCAAGAGCATTATATCATGGAGGACAAATTTTAATATTTGATGAAGCAACCAGCTCACTCGATACAGAAACTGAAGAAATGCTAACAGAATCTATAAATAATATTTCACATAAGGAACTTACAATTATCATTGTTGCCCATAGAATTCAAACATTAAAATATTGTGATGTAATTTACAAATTAGAGGAGGGGCGATTAATAGCAAATAATTAATTTACAAGAATTAATTCGTTTTTAAAATTTAAAAAATAATACCATGTTCAGATTCTTTTATAATAATTTTATTCCTTATTCCATTAAACTAAAATTTAATTGGATGACCATGCTTCAGATGCAAAAGGAAGAAAAAGAATATCAAAAACGTTTCCCCTCTCCCGTATTAACCGATATACACCTGAGAAATTTGAAAATAATTTCTGACAGAGATGCAATGTTAAATTTATTACCCAAAAACGGAATTATTGCTGAGTTGGGAGTTGATGAAGGACTTTTTTCAAAAGAAATTATAAGCAAATGTAAACCCCAAAAACTACATTTAATTGATGCATGGGATAGCATGCAATACACCATAGAAAAAATGGAAACTACCAAGCAGAATCTAAAAATGGAACTCATGGACAACAATATTGTTTTTCATAAAGGATTTTCATACATAGAATTAGAAAAATTTGAAGATCATTATTTTGATTGGGTTTACATTGATACGGACCATTCATATGAAACAACTAAAAAAGAATTAAATAGTTGTTTAAAAAAAGTTAAAACAGATGGACTAATTACTGGGCATGATTATGTAACTCGTTGCTATAATAATTTCACAAGATATGGTGTTGTAGAGGCTGTAAACGAATTCTGTGTTGAGCATAATTGGGAATTTCTATACTTAACTCACGAAAATAATCGACATATCAGTTATACAATCAGAAAAATCAGAGACAACAACCAGTAACCATTTTACTAATAAAAGTGAAAAAAACAAAAGTAATTCACCTTGTTCCTGATCTTGGAGTTGGAGGTACACAAAAAGTTGTGCTCGATATCTGCTCTTCCGCAAATTTAAATCAATATGATGTTTCTATTTATACATTAAATAAAGACATTGAATTATTATCTACGTATCAGCTTTCTCCTGAAATTAAGATTAAAACGTATACCTATCAATACAGCTTAAACTATTCTCTATTGAGCTATTTTAAACATTTTCTTTTTACTAAGTTTGTAAAAAGAAATGGTGCACAATTGATAAATGACATCATAGGTGAAAAACCCGATATCTTGCATCTTCACATCCATCCGCGAGAACTAAGGATTGGAATATTGATCCAACAGAAAACCAATTGTGAATTAGTATTCACTCAACATCTTTTAAGACTGAACCAAAAATCATTATCATTAAATATTTTAGGTGTAATCTACCGTATTGTATTTAAAAAATACAATATAATTGCAATCTCTAAGGGGACTTATGATGAAATTATAAATCATAAACTTTTAGGAAAAGATAAAAAATTAACACGTATTGAAAACAAGTTGAATATCAATCTGTATAAGCCAAAACCTAAAATAAAAAGGGAATATACTTCAGTCGTGTACGTTGCAAGAATAGATTATCCTAAAGGACATGAAGATCTAATTGTATCCTGGAGTAAAATCAATAGTAAACACAAAAAAAAACTTATTCTTGTTGGACCTGATGGATTAAATAATAAAATTCAAGACCTCACAAAGAAACTAATTCTTGACAATTCTGTTGTATTTATGGGCACTCAATATCAAATTACTGATATTTTAAATGAATGCGACTTTGCTGTTTTCCCTTCATACCAAGAAGGATTACCCATTGCACTATTAGAAAAAATGGCCATGGAGTTGCCTATAGTCGTTTCAGATATTCCTGAATTAACCAGCATCGTAAAAGATAATGTAAATGGAATTGTATTCAAATGTGGTAACACAGATGATTTAGCAGCTAAAATATCGCTTTTAATTGAAAACATTGAATTAAGAAAAAAATTAGGACACAAAGCCCGGAAAACTATATTGGAAAACTATGGAAGTAAAAATATAGCCATGCCAAATGAGATATTTTATGAGAAAGTATTGCATTCAAAAAAAGATTAGTATAAATTTGCTGCCATTGAAAGAGTAATTAATAGATCTTGTTTATGTCTTGCCCTTATTGTTCACGAAGTCATTATAGTAAAACATTTTTACCTTCCACTACTTTCAACGGTAAAACGTTTAGTTACATTAAATGTATGAATTGTGAAGTTGTTTATATTACACCAATGCCTAATTCCAATGATTATCTGAAGATGTATCCTCCTTATTATCAAAATGGCGTAGATAAAACTATTCAATCAGACAAATATAAAAAACTCCTTGGACTTCGCTTTAGTTATGGCGTTCAATTTGATTTAATAAAAAAACATTTTGAAGGAAGTCCAAAGGTTTTGGACTATGGATGTGGAAATGCAAATTTCATTGTTAATGCAACTGTTTCAGGAATAAAATGCGATGGTGCTGAATATAACGCTGAACATGTTGAAATATTAAAAAAAGAGTATTCTGCAAGCAATTTTTACACTACAAACGAAATCTTGCAAAACCCCGACATTAAATATGATATAATAAGATTAAGCAATGTTTTAGAGCACCTGGATTCGCCAAATGAAACAATGCAACTATTATTAACTAAACTAAATAAAAATGGGATTCTAATTGTTGAAGGCCCAATAGAATGTAATTTCAACTTCGCTTTTTTATCAAGAAAGACATACTTCAAATTGATGAACAAATATAGAAATGGATACATTTCTAACCACACTCCTACTCACATTACATTTACTAACTCCACAAATCAATTGACTTTTTTTGAAAAGTTCAACCTTACTACATTAGAATATAAAATCAGTGAAGCTGCATGGCCATACCCTGCCTCTTATAATTCAGCAAAGGGTATTGGAGGAAAAATAAAGCTACTCATTGGCAAAACCAGTATTTTACTTAGTTCGATTAACAATCGCTGGGGTAATACATTTATTTACGTTGGGAAAAATAGTTAGATCCCTAATTACAATTTTTAAATGAAGCAAATTAAGGTAGCATACATTCAAGGGAGACCTTGTGCACATCCAATGCATAGGAAATTTGCTGAATCAGTGAATGCAACATTTCATTTTGTGGATTTCAAAATGAGATGGCAGGATAAGAATAAATTTATTTTATACAGAATAATTAGCTGGTTTGTTTGCGCAATTACATTTCCTTTAAAAAGAAAATATGAAATTTTTCTAGTTGATAACCTTCATTTCATGCCTGTAATTATGAAATCATTCCGATTGATTTCAAAAAAACAAAAAATTGTAGCACATTTAGGAAGCCACACCCTTTATTTCATATATACACATCGTTTTTCCCGCTTTACTGAATATCTTCATATTCAGGCACTAAAACGTTATGATGCTCTTATATGCGAAGGTGAAATGGCTGAAATGCTCGTGAAAAATATATTAGGTGAAAAAACGCCTAAATTATATACTGTAATAAATGGAATACCTTCTAATCATTTTCCTAAACAGCAAAATATCACTTCAATAGATAATCATAAAAATATTTTATTTATAGGTCAAGGGCCAGGTCAAAACCGATTGTGGTATAAAGGACTTGATCTAATGTTAGAAGCTTTTTCTATTGCTTTAAAAGAAGATTCTGAATTAACATTCACAATTGTTGGCGATTGGGAAGATAAACTGAAGGTTGAACTTCTTAACCTATATTCAATAGAAACACAAAAAGCAATACATTTTATTGGAAACACCGAAAAGCTTGATATTTTTTTAAACAAAAGTTCATTCTATTTACATTGTGCTCGCGGTGAAGCTTATGGACTAACAGTGCTTATTGCAATGTCTTATGGAATCCCCCCTCTCATTTCTGAATGGACAGGCACCAAAGAAGTTGTTGAAAAAGTTAGTAAAGAACTAATTTCTCCACTTGATGCCAAAATTATTGCTAATAAAATAAATTGGTTTTTTGGATTAACTGATACCGAAAAGAAAAAACTTTCACAAAAATGTATGGAAATAGGACAACTCTACACAGAAGAAAATGCAATACAATACTTTAAAAAACAATTTAACCAATTAGAAAAAGACTTTCAATTTAAATAATGAAAATATTATTTTACTACCCATCTAATAAGAGAACAATAGCCCTAGAAACGTTATTGATTGAACTTAGAAAAAAAGATTTTGAAATCATTATTTTAACTACTTGCTCAAAAGGAGCATTCCATTTTTATATGGAATCAATTGGCTTTCAAACGTTTTCCAATAAAATCAACACATCTGGGTTTGTATATTACATTAAACAAATTATTTTTTTAATCCGATTTTGTAAAGAAAAAAAAATCAACATTATTCATTCCCATCTTCAACATGCAAATATAATTGCAGTAATCGCTCAATACTTTATTACATCTAAATTAATCGTCTTCCGACATCATTTCCGGTTTATAGAAAATATAAAAGAAGTTATTCGTATTAATAAAAATGAAATACGATTTGATAAAATCATTAATTTTTTAGCTAAAAAAATTGTTGTTCCATCAAAAGGAGTTTACGAAGGGATAAAAAATTATGAAAAAGTGGATATCAACAAAATGTGCATCATTCCATATATTTATGATTTTTCAAAATACCAACAACCCGAACCTACTGAAATTGAAAAAATAAAACTTCAATACCCTTGCAAATTAAGATTAATAATGGTTTCACGATTAATAAAATTAAAAAGGCATCACATTGTTTTTCCAATAGTAAAAGATCTTATTGATTCAGGCTATGATATAAAACTAATAGTTCTTGATGAAGGCCCGGAAAAAGAAAACCTTGAAGCTTACATCTTAAAATTCAATTTAAAAGATCACATTATAATGCTCGGTTTCAGAACAGATTTTATTAACTTTATGGCTGCCGCTGATTTATTAATTCAGCCATCTTTAACAGATGCTAGTAATAGTGCAGCCAAAGAGTTTGCATTATTTGAAAAAGCAATTGTAGTGTCGGATAACGTTGGCGATTACAATGATTATGTAATAAACAACGTAAATGGTTATTTAATTTCATTAAAAGACAGTGAAAATAATTTAAAAGAAATTATTATTGACGCATATAATAATCCTGTTAAATTAAAAAACATGGGGACAAAATTAAAAAAAGATGTTCTATTAAAATTTGACATTTCTAATGCAGATAAAATAATAGATATGTATAAAAAACTGGAATAATCATGTCATCAGAACGTCAAGAACACAATAAAAATACTCCATGGTGGGGCGAACACATTCATCGCTACAACAGCACTTTCCAATACTTATCGCCTTCCGATATCATCTTAGATATTGCTTGCGGTAATGGTTTTGGCTCATCTATCCTAAGTGAAAAAACAGATAACCTAGTCATAGGTGGAGATATTTCACAGGAAACGATCGACTATTGCTCTAAAAAATTTACTGATTTAAAGAATTTAGAATTCAAATTTATAGATGGAACTAATATTCCATTTAACAACAATTATTTTGATAAAATTGTTTCGTTTGAAACGATAGAACATACAACCCAATATAAAGAAATGGTAATTGAGTTCTATAGAACATTAAAAAACGGTGGTATAGCATTTATATCAACACCAAATTATATTATAAATAGCCCAACAGGTGTAATTATAAATCCATTCCATACCCAGGAATTTACACTAGATGAACTCTCCGATTTGTTAAATAATACATTTGATGATGTTAAAATATATGGTCAAAAATATGCACGTTACAATAAAAAAACACTAAGAAATAAAATTGGTAACGTGATTGAAAATGTATTTTATTTAAGAGGGATCAGAAAAATACCATTATCAATACAAAATTTTTTCATACAAAGTATCATACAAAAAGATATGTATCCTTCTCCTGATGATTATGAACTTGTTACTGAGAAAAGTGAACTATTAAAATGCAAAACATTTTTGGCAATATGCAAGAAGAAATAACTTCAGAACCGCTAGTTTCCGTTATTATTCCTTGCTATAATTCGGAAGCATTTATTGCTGAAACTATAGAATCGGCTCTTAAACAAAGCTATTCTAACATTGAAATAATTTGCATCAATGATGGCTCTACTGACAATTCGGAGTGCATCATTAAAAAGATAAATGACAAAAGATTAAATTATATATTCAAAAAAAACACGGGAGTTTCTGATACAAGAAATCAAGGATTAAAAAATGCAAAAGGTGAATTTGTTTTATTTTTAGATGCCGATGATGTTTTATCTGAACACTATATTGAAAAAAGTATTCAGGCATTAAAACGTAACAACGGATATGGATTTTGTACATCTTACGTGATTAAGATTAACGAACAAAGCAACAAACTTTCAGAAAAAATCTGGAAAGGCACAAGTACAGACATCTTAAAAGATGTGTTAAATTATAGTTCAGAAATCATCACTTGCCCTTCTAATTATATATTCCGTACAAAAATATTATTGGACAATGCTGTTTTTTTTAACACTAAATTATCTAGCAGTGCTGATCGATTTTTCTTAGTGGAAGTTTCAAATTTTACAAAAGGAATATTGATTAATGACAACTTTTTATATTACCGTGTTCATAAAAAAAGCATGTCTAACAACTTCACACCAAGTCTGCTAAGTGATAATATACTTTTTCATAAAGAAGTACTGACAATAAATCGGATTCCAAAAAAATTAATCGGGGAGTTCAATTTCAAAACCAATTATATTTTTGCAGGAAGTTCTCTTCGTTTAAAGCAGTTTTTTCCTTGTGTTATATATTCATTAAAAGCATTGTATTACAATCCGTTTCTATTTATAAAACAATTAATCATTAAAGCATAACTATATGTGTGGAATAGCCGGATATTACTCTTTCAGTAATAAATTTAGTGAGGACGAACTTCATGACATGACCAATTCAATTGCTCATCGCGGTCCGGATGCTTGTGGATATTTCAAAGACGAAACAATAGGATTGGGACATCGAAGATTGAGTATTATTGATCTATCTGAGAACGCCAACCAGCCAATGCATTCATTGGATGGCAGATATGTAATGGTATACAATGGAGAAGTTTATAATTACAGAGAAATTTCAACTGAACTCAAACAAAATAAAAAAATAGATTTCCGAACTTCTTCTGATTCTGAAGTAATTTTAGAAGCTTATGCATGGTATGGCCCTGATTTCGTTCAAAAACTGAATGGAATGTTTGCAATAGCAATTTATGATAAAGAAAAGAAAGAACTATTTGTTTGTCGCGATAGAATTGGAATAAAACCATTCTATTATTTTTGGGATGGCGCAAATTTTGCATTTGCTTCTGAATTAAAAGCACTAAAAAAATTGGCAGCCATACCCTTAGAAATAAATAAAAATGCTATTTATCAATTTCTACATTTAGGATTTATTCCCACACCTCAATCCATATACAAGTCGATTAAAAAATTAGAATCTGGTTCCTGGTTGAAGATTTCAAAAAACAATTGTGAAACACACAAATACTGGTCAGTGAATAAACAAGTTTCAGAAAAAATTATTACTTCTGAAAAAGAAGCATTGGTTAAGTTAAGTGATTTATTAATGAGCTCTGTTCAATATCAGATTAAAAGCGATGTTCCCTTTGGAGTTTTTTTAAGTGGGGGTATTGATTCTAGTTTGATTACAGCAAATGCCGTAAATATTTCTGGAGTGAAAGTGAATACATTTTCGATTGGATTTGAAGAAAATCGATTTAATGAATCCATTTATGCTAAAGCGGTTGCTAATTATTTAGGAACCAATCATCATGAATTTATTGTTTCATATAAAGATGCGATAGACTTAATTGAACCAATATTTGATACATACAGCGAGCCATTTGCCGACTCATCAGCAATTCCAACGCTACTTGTATCTAAATTAGCAAAACAACATGTCACAGTAACCCTTTCAGGTGAAGGAGGAGATGAATTATTTTTAGGCTATGGGGCATATAAATGGGCGCAACGGTTAAATCAACCGTTGGTAAAGGCATTTCGTCAACCCATTTCTTCTATTCTATCCAATTCTAAAACAAGATTTAGCCGTCATGCGGATTATTTTAAATATCCCAATAATATTCTTCAATACAGTCATATTCTTTCTCAGGAACAATATTATTTCTCATTACAAGATCTTGATCATTTGCTCACAGAAGATTTCAGTAATACAAAAGGATCTAAAAATGCTGAATCATTAAATAATTTTGGTATTGAAATCAATCATTTATCCAGGAATTTAGATGCGATGGAAAAGCAGGCTGTTTTTGATCTGAACTTTTATCTTCAAGATGACTTATTAACAAAAGTCGACAGGGCAAGTATGCATTTTTCATTGGAAACGCGTGTTCCCTTTCTTGATCACCGAATAATTGAATTTGCTTTGAACCTGTCCCCGGATTTGAAATATAAAAATGGCGTCACTAAATATCTTTTGAAAGAAATATTATATCAATATGTTCCTGCTAAATTTTTTGATCGCCCCAAACAAGGTTTTGCAATTCCATTAGAAAAATGGCTTAATAAAGAATTGTTGTTTCTTATCGAAGACTTTCTTTCTGAAAAGGTAATAAAACAATTTAATTACGTTGATTATAAATACGTTAAAAAATTAAAGGAAGATTTTTTAAAACACAAGCAAAGTTATTTATACAACCGTTTATGGCTGCTTATTGTTTTGCATAAATGGTTAATCAAAAACGAGGTTTAATTTTCACCTTATTTTCGTATAAATATTTTAAAACGAAAAGACTAGAAACAAAAAATGGAATACAAGGAATCTTGAGTCTAACTAAGGAGCCGAAATTTGAAGTCGCAAGTCCTACGGAAAAAGCAAAGAAAAGTGAAAATAAAACTGAAAAAAGTAATAAAGGATTTTCACCTATTAAAGCAAAGAATCCTAGAAATTTAAGTTTAAACAATAGAAATAAAGTAAGTAGCAAGATATAAGTGTTTTCGAACGCTGATAAAAGCATTACCGGATTCTTCGCATCCCATAGAAAGGGTCTAAATAAAGTAGCCGTAATTGCCAAATGAGCTTTACTCATTGTTCCTGATACTGTTGCATCAAAATCTCCAATATCAAAACTATTACCACCATAATATTCTTGCTTTTGATCCATATTTGATGCTACTGCTTTATCGAGCACTTTATCAACAGAATAAACGCCTAAAACATCACCCATCTGAGAAAGTACAAAGAAGCCCAAGCCAACTCCTATTGAAATAAAAAAAGGAGCTGCAATTGATCTCAACACTTTACTTTGTATCTTTTTTAACCTTTCGTTTGACAACCAAATAATGGATCCCGGAAGCAATGCAAAAAGAATATAAGGCTTAATTCCAATGAGTAAATACGAACTAACAAAAATGAAAATTGCACTTTTAATGTTATATTTCTTTTTAATAAAAAAGTAATAAAAGTGATAGGTATACCAACCAACAGCAGAAAGTGTAATCGTATCTTTCAACAAACCGGAGCCCCAAAAAACAACAGATGGAATAAATAAAAAAGAAATTGCAAATTGTTTTTCTAATGCTGGAAACACATCATTGAACAATAAAAATAACCGCCAAATACCTGTATAACAAATCCAAGAAAGTAAAATTGCCATTACAACAAAACTTTGGAAAGAAAGAAAAAACAAAGGGACAAATAAACGCGCAGCATAAACTGTTTTATCGTCACGCCAATAAACTGGTATTCCAGTATTCGAATCAAAATAGCTGTAATTTTCAGATGAATTATTACCAGTAATCACATCCCAAAAAATGTAACTGTCTTTATATAAAAGATTAGCGATTGCTTTGGATGTTTCAAAGTAGTTAGTTGTATCACCACCTGTATAATAAAGTTGATAAATAAGACAAACTGCGATTGCTCCGAATATCTTCACCATCAACCCTTTGGTATACCATTTATACAAAGGCTTATCTTTTATATTCTTATGCTGAATTCTACTTGCAAAATAATAAATCACCAGCAAGTAGATCGGAATTAATAGAAAATCGAAAATAGTAAGTACCATTACCGCTTATTCAAATTAGAAGGTGTAATTAAGACAAAAGTAACACATTGTTCCAAATAATATCTTAAACTTGCATGCAAATTATGCATTATACTGGATGAACACACTTTATATTTCATATGATGGAATGACTGATCCACTTGGTCAATCTCAGGTAATACCTTATTTAATTGGGCTATCCAAGAAAGGCCATTCTATCTCAATTGTCAGCTGTGAAAAATCAGAGCGGTTCAAGAAATCTGCTGATTTTATTAAACAACTTTTAGAGGCAAATAGTATTAGTTGGCATCCAGTGCCATATTCAGAATTACCTTCCATCTTCTCAAAACAGCTTAATTTAATACGTATACAAGGGGTATCGAAAAATATTTGCAGTGAAAATAAAATAGAATTGATACATTGCAGAAGTTACATGGCCGCATTAATCGGATTAAAACTGAAAAACAAATTGGGTATCAAATTTATTTTTGATATGCGTGGTTTTTGGGCCGATGAACGTATTGATGGCAATATTTGGAATATTAAAAACCCTATCCAAAAAAGCTTGTATAGCTTTTTCAAAAAAAAAGAACTTGAATTCCTTAATACTGCAGATTACACAATCAGCTTAACCGAAAACGCTAAAAAAGAGATACTCTCGTGGAAACCATTTCTAACAAAAGAGATTCCTATAGAAGTAATTCCCTGTTGTGCAGACTTAAATTTATTTACACAAAAAAACATTGATTTAAAAAAACAAGAAGAATTAAGATCAGATCTAAAATTAAATAAGGATAACTTCGTAATAAGCTATTTGGGATCCATTGGAACATGGTATCTACTAGACGAAATGTTGGATTTCTTCCAGTGTCTATTAGAAAAAAAGGTAAACGCAAAATTCCTATTCATAACTCCTGACGACAAAAATACTATCATATCTAAGGCCGTTGCAAAAGGTATATCTAAGGACCAATTAATTATTCATTCCGCAAGCAGAAATGAAGTTCCTTTATATTTAAGCCTTTCAGTTATCTCTATTTATTTTATCAAACCCCTGTACTCAAAAAAAGCTTCTTCCCCAACTAAAACAGGAGAAATACTGTCATTGGGGATCCCAATTATAACCAACACAGGAATTGGCGATAGTGATAAAATAATTACAGATTCGGGAGCAGGAATGCTTATTAACGAATTTACTATAGAGGAATACAATCGTATAATTAGTCAAATTGATGTATTTTTGAATATTGATAACAGAACTATAACCGATGCTTCGAAAAAATATTTTTCCCTTGAAAAAGGAATAGAAATATATGATCGTATTTATGCAAAACTAAGTTCAAAAAAAATAACTAGATAAAGAAAAATGAATTCTTCAAAAACAATACTTGTAACAGGTGGTGCTGGTTATATAGGCTCTCATACTATTATAGAATTAATTCAAACAACAAGTTTCAATGTTGTATCCATTGATAACTATTCAAATTCAACGAATAAAACATTTGATAGAATTGAACAAATAACAGGCAAACGAATTCTGAATTATCAAATTGACATTTGCAATAAATCTGAATTAGAAAAGGTATTTGAGCAATACAATAACATCGTCGGAATTATTCATTTTGCTGCTTTCAAATCCGTTGGAGAATCAGTCTCAGATCCTCAAAAATATTACTATAACAACATTAACTCACTCCTAAACATTCTAGATTGCAGCGAAAAATATAAAATAAAAAACTTTATTTTTTCATCATCCTGTTCTGTTTATGGTAATATTGAAGAGCTGCCTGTTAAAGAAACATCTCCAATTGGCAAAGCCGAATCTCCTTATGCATTCACAAAACAAGTAGGAGAGGAAATAATTAAAGATTATGCAAAAGCATACAGTCATATTCAAACTATTGCATTAAGATATTTCAATCCAGTAGGTGCTCATGTATCCGGACTTAACGGTGAATTACCAATAAATAAACCCAATAATCTGGTTCCGATTATTACAAATACAGCAATTGGAAAAATCGCTCAAATGACCGTTTTTGGGAACGATTACCCTACCCGAGATGGGACATGTATCCGCGACTATGTGCATGTTACAGACATTGCCATTGCTCATATAAAAGCGTTAGACCTATTGATTGAAAACAAAAACAAATTACACTTTTCTATTTTAAACTTGGGATCAGGAAATGGAGTAAGTGTATTAGAAGCCATTTCCGCTTTTGAAAAAGTTAGCGGATTGAAATTAAAATTCGAAATCGGTAAAAAAAGAGAAGGCGATGTGGGTGCTATTTATTCTGACAATTCCTTTACAGAAAAAATACTTGGCTGGACGCCTAAATATAATTTGGAGGATATGATGCGCTCGGCTTGGAAATGGGAACTAGAGCAACAAAAAGATAATTAATATGAAAGAACTAAAATATCGTTTTTTGAATATAACAAACTGTAATATGTGTGGGGCTGCAAACTCCAACCATCTTATATTGGGAAAACGGTTGAATACAGCGCAAGGGAAAAAACCTAGGTCAAAAACCGGAATAACTACAACTATTATGAAATGTAATATTTGCAGTTTAATATTTGCAAATCCTCAACCAATACCTTTCGATATTCAGGATCACTATGGCGTTCCTCCTGAAAATTATTGGAAAGAAGAATACTTTTTGTTGAACGATCATTATTTTGCAAATGAAATAAAAACATTACAACATCTTGCACCTATAAAAAAAGGGGCTAAAGCATTGGATATAGGAGCTGGATTAGGGAAGTGTATGATTGCGCTTAACAATGTAGGATTTGATACATATGGCCTAGAGCCATCTGAACCATTTTATCAAAATGCAATAAATAAAATGAAAATTAATCCAGAAAAATTAAAATTGGGGATGATTGAAGAAATCGATTACCCTGAGAATGAATTTGATTTTATAACATTTGGAGCAGTTTTGGAACATTTATACTCACCTGGAGAATCAATTGTGAAAGCTTTAAAATGGCTTAAACCCAATGGTATTATTCAAATTGAAATTCCATCATCGCATTGGCTTATTCACAAAATAATAAATTTTTTTTACAAGTTAATTTGTACGGATTATGTTGGAAATATAAGTCCGATGCATTCTCCGTTTCACCTTTATGAATTTGGGTTAAAGTCTTTTGAATTACATGGAAAACAAAATAAATATGAAGTGATCTTTCATGAATATCATGTTTGCAATACCTACATGCCTAAATTCGTTGATTTTTTTGTAAAACCATATATGAAAATGACAAATACGGGGATGCAATTATGCGTTTGGTTAAGAAAGATTGAATAGCTATTTCTTCTTATTTAAAATATACTTTTCACCCGGCATAATATAAAATTTTTTAAGCCACTCCAAACCAGCTTTCTTAGAAGAAAACATTTTGGAAGGAACCGAAGGTTTATAAATATTCATATATAAATTAAAAATCAGTTTATTAGAAATTGAATTGGTTACATAGGCAATAGCAATACGCGTATCTGTAACCTCTTGGCTAGATCCAAATCGTTTTGCTTCTTCAGTAATGAAATAATTTTCGCTCCCGTCAAATAAAATAAGAGCTTTTTTTCCGGATAACATTTCTAATGTTGCTGAAAAATACGCTCGAACAGATTCTATTGTTATCTGAGCATTGGGTAATATTTTAATCTGTAAAATACCATGCTCATCGATAAACATTTCTGCTACCGTTGTGATTACTTTATTCATTTTAATATTTCAATGTGCAGGGGATGCGATATAAAATTAGAATTTTCATTTCAACAAAAAACATATTTAAACCTCTTATATTTAACTTTCAACACATTTTTATTAAATACCATAAATTGCTAACTTTACTCCAAATTATGCTACCCGTATGCAAGAACAACCTGTTATTAATTTAGAAGACGAAAAAAAAGAGATATTAAAACGTTATCGTGCTCTTTTACATGCCTGTAAACGTACGCTTGAAAAAGGTGACAAGCTTCTTATCCGAAAAGCATTTGACATTTCACTTGAGGCGCATAAAAACATGCGCAGAAAATCAGGAGAACCTTATATCTATCACCCGATTGCTGTTGCTCACATCTGCGCCGAAGAAATAGGTTTGGGAACAACATCAGTTGTTTGTGCTTTACTTCACGATGTGGTTGAAGATACCGATCTTACGCTTGAAGATATAAAAGGATTATTTGGAGAAAAGGAAGCTAAAATTATTGATGGACTCACAAAAATTTCAGGTGTATTTGATCAAAGCTCTTCTTTACAAGCAGAGAATTTCAGAAAAATGTTGCTTACTCTTTCTGATGATGTACGTGTAATCCTTATTAAACTAGCCGATCGCCTACATAACATGCGCACCTTAGAAAGCATGAAACGCGATAAACAATTAAAAATAGCATCCGAAACACTTTATTTATATGCACCGCTTGCTCACCGCCTTGGACTAAATGCAATAAAAACTGAATTAGAGGACTTAGGGTTGAAATTTACTGAGCCGGAAGTTTTTGAAGATATTGAAAAACGTTTGCGAGATTCCGAACCAGAACGAAAAAAGTTCATCAGCAAATTTATTGTTCCGATCAAAGAAATATTAGAAGAACAAGGTCTGAAAGCAAAAATAATCGGACGACCAAAATCTATCTATTCAATTAATAATAAAATTAAATACAAAGGTGTTCCCTTTGAAGAAATTTACGATTTATTTGCCATCAGAATTATTATTGACACACCCGCAGAAAATGAAAAAACAGACTGCTGGAGGGTTTACTCTATCGTTACCGATTTTTATCATCCAAGCCCTGATCGCCTCCGAGATTGGATTTCGACACCCAAAGCCAATGGATACGAAAGCTTACATACAACTGTTATGGGTCCGGATGGTAAATGGGTGGAAGTTCAGATTAGAACCATTCGGATGGATGAATTAGCTGAAAAAGGATATGCTGCTCATTGGAAGTATAAAGACAGTGCAAATGAAAGTCAACTTGACGACTGGATAAGAAAGATCAGAGAGATACTTGAAAGTCCGGAAGAAAATGCAATGGAATTTTTGGATGATTTCAAACTCAACCTTTTTGCTGAAGAGATTTTTGCATTTACTCCTAAAGGAGAAATGAAAACATTACCAATAGGCGCAACAGCACTGGATTTCGCTTTTGACATTCATACAAAAGTGGGCGAAAAATGTATCGGGGCCAAAGTGAATCATAAATTAGTGCCACTCAGTTACAAATTAAAAAGTGGTGATCAGGTAGAAGTACTTACATCAAATAAACAAACGCCAAAGGAAGATTGGCTTGGATATGTTGTTACAGCAAGAGCTAAATCGAAAATCAAAAATGCTCTCAAAGAAGAAAGAAGAAAAATTGCTGAAGATGGACGAGAAATGCTTCAACGGAAATTCAATCATCTAAAAATAGACTTTACTGTTTCAAACATCAATGAATTAACGAATTATTTTAAATTACAAAGTAGCCAGGAGTTATTCTACAGAGTTGCTGTTGGAAACATTAATCTAAAACATCTGAAAGATTTCCGTCAGGAACATGGTAAAATCGTTCATAAATCCGGAAACATTAAAAAAACAGATACGACTCAATCGCTAGAACAAATGGTTACTGCAGCAAGAGGGAAATCAGACTTGCTGGTGATTGGAGAAAATTTACAAAAAATTGATTATAAACTTTCACCCTGCTGCACTCCTATTCCCGGTGATGATGTATTTGGTTTTATCACGATTAACGAAGGAATAAAAATTCATCGTGTAAACTGTCCAAATGCCATTCAATTGCTCTCAAACTATGCATATCGTGTGGTAAAAGCAAAATGGACAAGTCAAGAGTTGATCTCTTTCTTGTCGGGATTAAAAATTACAGGAATTGATGAAGTGGGATTAGTAAATAACATTACAAAAATTATCTCTAATGAGTTAAATGTGAATATGCGTTCTATTAGTTTTGATACCAATGATGGAACGTTTGAAGGCACCGTAATGGTATTTGTGCACGATACAAATCACCTGACAGAATTAATGAAAAAACTAAAAAAGGTAAACGGTGTATTGAGTGTTAGCCGAATTGACGGCAATAATTAAAAACAAGAGCTTTCCTCTATCCAAAAACGACTCATTTGCAAGCCTTTTGAGTCGTTTTTTTTTGTGACTATTTTTCAGGTTCTGAACCAAAAAAAATCGTAATTTTATAGCTCAATTTCAAAAAAAGAGAATGTCAGAAACTGATACAAAAGAAACTGTAAAACAAATTTTTTCTGAATATTTGGAAAAACATGGACACAGGAAAACACCTGAGCGTTTTACGATTTTAAGCGAGATCTATTCTCATGGTGGTCATTTTGATATTGAGTCGTTATATATTCACATGAAAAACAAAAAGTATCGTGTGAGTCGCGCCACGCTTTACAACACAATTGAATTACTTTTAAATTGCAGTTTGGTGACAAAACACCAGTTTGGAAAAAATTTAGCTCAATTTGAAAAATCATATGAATTCAAACAACACGATCATTTAATTTGTCAGGATTGTGAAAAAGTATTTGAATTCTGCGACCCGAGAATCCAACAAATTCAAAAAATGGCTGCAGAACTGCTGCAATTTGAAATAAGCCACCACTCGCTAAATTTTTATGGCAAGTGTAATAAACTATCAAATAATGGCATGTGTGAACATAAAAAAATAAAAGACAAAAAAATAAAAGCATGATATTCAGCTATAAATCAAGTACAGAAGATTCAATAAATACATACCTGCTTTATGGCGAACTAATCGATCGCGGACAAGCGAGCGGTTTATTAGAAGAAATTGATGCGCAAATTGAAAAAAATGAAACTAAGATTCTTTTAAATTTAGCTGAATTAAAATATTTGAATAGTAGCGGATTAAATATATTTATAAATATTCTTACAAAAGCCCGAAAATCAGGTGGAGATGTTGCTATCTGCAATGTCAACAAAAAAATAAATGAACTTTTAGTGATTACAAAACTAAACAGTGTTTTCAACGTTTGCGATAGCATTGAAAAAGGAATAGCGATTTTAAACAAGTAAAATATACCATTAAAATAATTAGTATTTAGCTTTAAAAATAATTGAATGAAAGTAGATGTATTATTAGGTCTTCAATGGGGAGACGAAGGAAAAGGTAAAATTGTTGATGTATTAACTCCTAAATATGACATAATAGGACGATTTCAGGGTGGACCAAATGCTGGGCACACCTTGGAATTCAACGGAATTAAACATGTTCTGCGAACCATTCCTTCCGGAATATTTCATGAAAAATCAATAAATATTATTGGCAACGGTGTTGTTATCGATCCAGTTGTTCTGATTTCAGAAATTGAAGCATTGATAAAAATGGGAGTAGATGTGAAATCGAAACTTTTACTTTCCACAAAAGCGCACCTTATACTTCCTTCTCATCGCTTACTTGACGCAGCTTCAGAAGCAGCAAAGGGAAAAGAAAAAATTGGATCAACGCTTAAAGGTATCGGACCCACCTATATGGATAAAACCGGTAGAAATGGAATTCGTATCGGAGATATTTCTCTTCCGAATTTCAAGGATAAATACGATGCATTGGTAGAAAAACACAAACAAATATTAAGTCATCACAATTTCGAATATGACTTATCTTCCATGGAACCAGAGTGGTTCAAAGCGATTGAGTCGCTTAAAACATTTCAGCAAATAGAAAGTGAGCATTATATCAATGATGCTTTTAATAACAATAAAGCAATTTTGGCTGAAGGTGCGCAAGGTTCATTATTGGATATCGACTTTGGATCTTATCCATTTGTAACTTCTTCAAATACAATTTGTGCTGGTGCCTGCACTGGTTTAGGAATTGCTCCTAACCGTATCGGAAAAGTGTTTGGAATTTTCAAAGCCTATTGCACCAGAGTTGGCAGTGGCCCCTTCCCTACCGAATTGCATGATGAAATAGGTGACAAAATAAGAAATAATGGACGTGAATTCGGTTCTGTAACAGGAAGACCAAGAAGAACAGGTTGGCTAGATCTTCCTGCATTAAAATACGCTGTTATGATTAATGGTGTTACCGAATTGATGATGATGAAAGCTGATATTTTAAGCGGATTCGAAACGATTCAGGTATGTACGCACTACAACTACCAAGGCAAACAAATCGATTTCTTGCCTTACGATTGTTCTCCTGAATTGCTTTCACCAGTTTATACTCCTTTGAAAGGATGGAATCAGGATTTAACAGGACTGAATAGTCCGGATCAAATGCCTGAAGCATTAAATGACTACATTGCTTTTATTGAAAACGAAGTTGGTGTTCCCATATCTATCGTTTCTGTTGGTCCTGATCGAACACAGACACTAATGCGTAAAAAAGAATTGGTATAGTAATTGCCCCTGTTGCAAAACCAATTATACCAAAACAATGACTCATAGAGGAAATAAAACATTGATCACAAAAAAAATAAGATCCGTTTTATTTCCTGTTTTTTATTTTCTTTTTTTCACTATTCCTCTACTTTCATTTTCTCAAAGCACACCCCAATCAGGCGGTAAAAAAATTATGATCGAAAATGCCGGATCACTGCAATTCGATAAAAAATTAGGTCAGGGTGCACAGCGACTTATTGGTGATGTAAAATTCCGTCAGGATAACACGTTAATGTATTGCGACAGCGCCTATCTTTATAAAGATAATTCTCTTGATGCCTTTGGTCATATTCATATTCAACAAGGCGACAGCATTCACTTATATGGAGATTTATTAAAATACAACGGTAATACAAAAAAAGCATTGATTACAAAAAATGTACTTGTGAATAAAGGAGATATGCAACTCACAACAGATGAGTTGAACTACGATGTTTCAACAAGCGTTGGGTATTACGTTACTCCTGCTCGAATCCTTAATAAAGAAAATGTACTCACCAGTAATACGGGTTATTTTTTTGCAAAAAGTAACAATCTTACGTTTAGAAAAAATGTAGTGCTAACCAATCCACAATTCGTGATAAATTGTGATACAATGCTCTATAATACATTTTCAAAAACAACCTATTTCATTGGACCAACAACCATAAAAAGCAAAGATAATTTTATTTATACTGAAGACGGATGGTATGATACCTTTAAGGATCAATCACGGTTCAGTAAAAACTCATACATCGTTACGAAAGAACAAAAAATGGTAGGTGACAGTTTGTACTACGACAGAAAAAAGGGAATTGGAAAAGCTATAAAAAACGTTCAGATAATTGACACCATTCACAATCTGAATATAAAAGGAGAATTTGCAATTCATTATGAATTAAAAAATTTATCAATTGTTACAGGCAATGCATTGCTCACTCAGGTATACGAAAAAGATACATTATTTCTTCATGCAGATACATTAAAAGCAATCGGAAGCAGAAATAAAAAGTCGGCGAATATTAACAACGCTCAAAACAAAGTTATTCAACCAACACAAGGTGAAAAACATACACATTTGGGTCAAAAGATCAAAGAAATAAAAATCACAGGAAAAGATACTACTTATGTTTATGAAACAGAAAAATCGGAAAAACAAGAATTATTCGCCTATCACAAAGTGAAATTTTTCAAAAAAGACCTTCAAGGGAAATGCGATTCTCTATATTACAGCGTAAACGATTCCTCCATGCAATTGTTTGGAAAACCTGTTTTATGGTCTGACGAAAATCAATTAACGGCCGACAGTATAAAAGTAATTACCGGAAATAAATCTATCCGGTCGATAGAATTAAAAGGTGCTGCATTTATTGTTTCGGAAGAAGATAGTATTAGGTACAATCAAATTCGCGGAAAATTTATGAAAGGGTATTTTCAAAAAAACAAATTACAGTTGATAAATGTGGAAGGAAATGGACAGACACTTTATTTTGCAAAAGAAAAAAACGTAATAAAAGCTGTAAACAGAGCCGACTGCAGCGACCTACGCGTATATATGAAAAACAATAAAGTGGAGCAAATAACGTTCATTACCAAGCCGGATGCAACACTATTTCCATTGGATCAAGTGGATGTTAAAGAACTGAAATTAAAAGATTTTACCTGGAGAAAAAAAGATAGACCGCTTTCTAAAAAAGCAATTTTCAACTGGTAATAAAACTAAAAACAGTAACATGAAATTATTAATGTTTTCCTTTTTATTAGTAATTGCACCCTGCAATTCTGCAAAAAAAATTACGCAACAATCCCTTGAAGAAAACAACAAAGTATTGATTGTTTTTCAAACTACTGTTTGTTTTGGCCGTTGTCCGGTTTTAAAACTAACCATTGATGGGTCAACAAAAATGGCAACGTTCATAGGTATAGAAAACACAGAAAAAATCGGCACCTATACAAAAACTATTACCAAAAAAGAAGTCGATGAACTTGCAATAGCATTTGAAACAGCCCAATTTTATTCATTAAACGATGAGTACCTTGGGAACATCACCGATTTTCCTTCAAAATATATTACATATACAAATAATGGCAAAACAAAAAAAATCAGAGACCGAAGCGGAGCACCTAAAGAATTAACGTCACTCGAAAAAATGTTAACTGATTTTGCAAATAGCGATGGGTGGAAAAAAACGGATGACGGAACTAATTCGAAAGATTAAGCTAAAACGCGACTTTGCCAGCTCTTAATTAAAGGAACCTCCCATTCTAGATCAAAAGCAGCTTTGCTGGCAACCATATTATTAAAAACAATAGTAGAACCATCAACGATTTTATCTGAAGCTAACTTTTCAAACTCTGATAATTTACAGGTTTTTATTTCCGACTTACTTCTATATGCAACTTGCATGCGGTCAAACAAGTTCAGATTCATTTTTTGTTCAAGCTCTTTCACAAAATGAACAGACTTATCTATACTGCAACCGCTTGCCATTGCTTGTTTTTCATCTACAGCGATTACAATAAATAATTGATGTAACACATCAAAACTCGCTTTCAAACTTGATCCATGAGCAGCCCAATCTGAAATAAAATGTGAACCAAACCTTTCAATTTCCTTCACCTCAGCATCCGACAAAAGTCTGTTACTTTGATAAACCCAGACACGAGCCTCAGCAGGCATAGTATTTATATTGTTCATATTATTTTTAATTGACATTCTCTCAATCCCCCTAGCCCCCTTTTCAAAGGGGGAATAGATTTCCCTTACTATTATCAAAACTTCTACTAAAAATCATTTTGTAAACTTGATCATTATACGTTTAAGCAGACACTTTCGGAGGGCATACTATAAATCATTTGCCTGTGCAATTAATTCTGCAACATCAAGAACTTTAACGCTGTTTTCTTTATTAAAATGCTTTACTCCATCAGTCATCATAGTATTACAAAAAGGACAACCTACAGCAATCACGTCCGGATTTAATGCTAATGCTTCTTCACTTCTCTCAATATTCACTTCTTTATTCCCTTTTTCCGCCTCTTTGAACATCTGTGCACCTCCCGCTCCGCAACATAATCCATTTGCTTTGCTACGTTTCATTTCTACCAACTCAGCGTCCAGATTGATCATTACTGAGCGCGGTGCTTCGTAAACATCATTTGCACGCCCCAAATAACACGGGTCATGAAAGGTGATTTTTTTACCTTTAAATGAACCTCCCTCAATCTTTATTCTGCCGCTGTCTAATAATTCCTGCAATAGCTGTGTATGGTGAACCACCTCGTAACTTCCGCCCAAAGCAGGGTATTCATTTTTTAATGTATTAAAACAATGCGGACAGCCAGTTACGATACGTTTTACTTCATAACCATTCATTACATTAATATTGGTCATTGCCTGCATCTGAAACAAAAATTCATTTCCGGCACGCTTAGCAGGATCGCCAGAACAACTCTCTTCTGTTCCAAGCACTGCAAATTTCACTTGAGCATGATTCAGAATTTTAACAATTGCCTTTGTAATTTTTTTAGCACGATCATCAAAACTTCCAGCACAACCAACCCAAAATAAAATTTCGGGAGATTCGCCTTTAGCCATATATTCGTCCATTGTGGGTACATTCAGCGGTTCACTCATATTGAATTATTTTTCGAAAACTTCTATAGTAAATTCTTTTTTTATATTAAATCGGTAAAAACTTTGTAATGTGGCGCTCTATAAATGATTAATCGTTTTTCCAGTTCAAACGGTCAGCTTGTGCAAATTGCCATGGAGCTCCATTGTTTTCAATGTTTGTAAACATACCATTCAATTCAGATGGAGCCGCACTTTCTTCCATCACAACGTATCTTCTCATATCCATAATAATACTAAGAGGGTCTATATTTACAGGACACTCTTGCACACAGGCATTACAGGAAGTACAAGCCCACAATTCTTCAGGAGTAATATAATTTCCTACTAATGATTTTCCATCGTCTTTGAATTCACCTTTATTAGAATCTATATTTTTCCCTACTTCCATTAACCGATCGCGGGTGTCCATCATAATTTTGCGAGGCGATAATAATTTACCCGTAATATTTGCAGGACAAGCTGAAGTACATCTTCCACATTCGGTACAAGTATATGCATCTAATAATTGTTTCCAAGAAAGATCGGTAACATCTTTTGCTCCAAAACGCATTGTCACATTCGGATCTGCCAAAGGAGGGATAAAGGACGGATCGAAAATAGCTTTTACTTCATTAGTAACAGATTCCATATTCGTAAATTGTCCTTTAGGATTCAAGTTCGAATAAAATACATTGGGGAAAGCTAAAAGGATATGAAAATGTTTTGAATATGGTAAATAGTTCAAAAAGCCCAAAACCATAACGATGTGCCCCCACCAACCGATTCGCTCAATAATATGTAATGAATGTTCAGCCATTCCGCCAAATAGAATTGGTCCAAGATAACTGCTGATAGATAATCCCAAGGTGCCATCGCCTAAATTCTGAGCGTGAGATACTCCCATAGAATAAAGTACCTCATCTGCACCATTCATCATAAAGATAAAACAGATGAGAACGATTTCACTAATCAGAATGAGGTTTGCATCCATTTTGGGCCATCCATTCAATTCATTTTTTACAAGGCGGGGCACTTTCAACAGATTTCTTCTTGAAAGAAAAGCAACAGTACCGATGAATGCAAGAACAGATAGAATTTCAATAAAACTAACCATAAATGTATAGAAACCACCTAACAGAGGACGAAACATTCTGTGATTACCAATTGAACCGTCTAATACAATTTCAATTAATTCGATTTGAGTAATTACAAAAGCAGCATACAGGAATAAATGCAAAATTGCAGGGATGGGACGTTCAAACATCTTCTTTTGTCCAAGTGCCACTAGGGTCATAATTTTTAAACGGGCAGAAAATTGATCCTTCCTATTGATGTCTTTACCTAATAAAATATTGCGTCGTACTTTGAGCGCATTGATGGTAAAGAAGATGGCACCACCTGAGAAAAGTAAAATAAAAATAAAGCTTGAAATCATAATTTAAAGAATATAAAATATCAGGTATTAACCGAATTAATCATTAATCTTTCGGTTTGTTCCTATCCTTCCGGCCGAAAACAGAAATATGAACATAACGTTCAGGATTAATACGCAGATCTTTCAATAATTTATCCAGATCTTCAGAAGACTTATCTAACTTACGATATAAACTATCGTTATTAATCAGCATCCCCATAGTACCTTGTCCGCTGTTAATTTTTGTCATGATAGAAGAAGCCTGTCCCAATGCCATATTCGCATTATTAATAGCAGAAGTTAGATTTGATTTTGCGATTGAATCGCTGATATTTGAAAAGTTGTTTATGATATTACCAAGTTTATCACTGTTATTAGCCAATGAAGTAGCTAAGGTATTTACTTTAGAAAGAATACTCGAAATTTTAGTTTTTTCAGTAAGCACCATTGTATCTAATCTATAGGAAGTAATTTCCAAAGATGTGATGGCTAATTTAATACTTTCAAAGCTCTTAGCCAGATTTTGTCGTGCACTTTCATTGAATACTTCTTGCACCACTACCATCACCGAATCAATTGAAGCGATAAGTCCTACTGCTTTTTCCTGTAAGGGAGCAATTGTTTTATTTACAGCTGTTTTCAAATCATCTTCTTGCGCAGAAAACAATGTATCTCCATTTTGGGCATAAATGTTACCAGAACCTAAAATTAATTGTATTGCTTTAGAACCAAGTATATCTGAACTCACTACTTTGGCAATAGAGTTTTTGGGTATATTCACTTCATTATCCATTAAAAGTGTAACAATTATACTACCTGATGTATCGTTTGCTAATATAATTTGTCCGACTATGCCGACTTTAAACCCATTTATCAACATAGGATTCGCTTTCACTAAGCCGTCAATATTAGTATAAACAGCATAAAATTTTCGTTGAGATGAGAAAATATCTCTTCCTTTCAGAAAATTAAAACCATAGATAAAACAAGCGATGGCAATGGATGTTATGATTCCGACTTTTACTTCTTTAGATATTTTCACTTTCTATAACGTTAGAGCGTTGTACTGCAAATTTAAGAAATTATTAGGATTATTTGAGAGGAATTCTTCTTCCATCCTGCATTGCAATAACAAAAGCATCCTTAAATCCGTTTTTACGCAAAATAGCCTGTAATCTGCTTGCATCTATCTGGCTTTTAAACTCTCCGGCTGTATATTTATATATTCCCTTATCTATATATTCAGCCGGTTTTTCCACTCCGTTAAATTTATCGGAATTCAGCGGAATTTGTTTCTCGGAGGAAGTAATCTGAACCTTATAGATTACAGCTAAATTGGAAACTTTTTCATCGTTTTTTTCATCTTTAGTATTTTTCAAGTCAACAAATAACGAATCTTTACTAACGATTGTTTTAGCTTTGGTTTCCTGTACAAGTTCAAGTGAATCTTCTATACTAAATTTGAAGCGCTGTTGCTTTTCAAATGAATCGTCATATTTTTTTACAGTTCCTTCAATTTCATCTTTATATTCCCTGAACGCTCTAAAAAGACTTGTAGCCATATAATCCTGTCCTTTAGAAGAACCAAGAAACTGCTCTTCTTTGGGATTTGTCAAAAAGCCTAATTCGGTCAATACACTTGGCATATAAGTTCTCCATAGTACCCACAAACTGGCTCGTTTAACTCCTTTATCAATGCGACTTGCCTTGCTAGCAAATTGTTTTTGCACTTTTGAAGCAAAATTCAAACTCTGTTCAATGTAGTTATCGCTAAACATACTCATAATTATGTATGATTCATCCGAATTCGGATCAAAACCATCATACTTCTGAACATAATTATCTTCTAACAAGATGGCAGAGTTCTCACGTTTTGCAACATCCAATTTACCTTGCTCATTTTTAATACCCATTACATAGGTTTCAGCACCTGAAACTTCATCTCTGCAAATATCTTTTTTTAATTTCTTATCCCTGAAACATGCCGAATTACAATGAATACAAATAAAAAGGTCAGCTTTGGCTTTATTCGCTATTTCTGCTCGCTGCTGCAATTCCAAGAATACATCTGTTTTTCGAGTATACACAACTTTTACATCCTTTAAATTCTCTTCAATGTATTTTCCTAGTTTTAAAGCAACTGAGAGTGCTATATCTTTCTCCTTGTGCTTACTACCATGACATCCAGGATCTTTACCACCATGTCCGGCATCAATAACTACCGTTTTAATAGAAAAAAATGGCTTGAATTTTGGAGAAAAGGAGCTTACCAAAAAACAAACAGCAAACAGACTGGAGATAAAAATTATTTTTTTCACCGTTTTTTATTCTATAGTAATTAACAATTTACAACAATTTTATGTTTGCAAACGGCTATTGTCGTCTGCTAAATGTTTATTTTTTTACTTAGTTTTGACCTTTAACAACAAAACACAAACCAAAATTACAAGTTAAAATTGCGTATCGTCCCGTTAAAATCATTTTTTATCCTCGTTTGTTTGTTAATAACTGCAACAAGCTTTGCTTCTGCTATTATATTAACACCAATTGATACGACAAAAAAAACGATAGAAAGCAAATCCTTTTTAAAAGAAAAAGTCATCTATAGTGCTACCGATTCAATGCTTATTGATAAAGCAAATCAAAAAGCATATCTCTATAACAATGCTGTTGTAATATATGACGGATTGAATTTAAAGGCGGGATTTATAGAGATTGATTTCGGAAAAAACGTAGTATATGCATCGAGTATAAAAGACAGTATTGGAAAAGAAACTCAAAAACCTGTTTTTGAACAAGGTGCTGAAAAATTTACTGCACAGAAAATCACCTATAACTTTAATACAAAAAAAGGAAAAATCGTTGATGTGATCACACAACAAGGAGAGGGCTTTATTCATGGCAGGGATATTAAAAAAGACACGAACAATGTTTATTTTGTTGGGCATGGTAAATACACCACCTGTGATTTAGAACATCCACACTTTTATATCGGAGCTAAAAAAATAAAAGTAATTCCGAATGATAAAATAGTTACAGGTCCGGCCGTATTATATATTGCTGATATACCAACGCCACTTGCAATTCCTTTTGGATATTTTCCAAATAAAAAAGGAAGAGCATCCGGAATATTGATTCCAGCCTATGGCGAATCCTCCAACCTTGGTTTCTTTTTTAAGGATGGTGGATTTTATTTTGGAATGAACGAATATGTTGATCTTGCTTTAAGAGGCGATATATACTCCAATGGAAGTTTCGGAGCAAGAGCGAATAGTACTTACAGAAAACGTTATCGTTACAATGGCGGATTGAGTGTCAACTATTCCCGTTTCATAGAAGGTGACCGCGAATTACCTAATTCAAAAACCAGAAACGATTTTTTTGTCCGCTGGAGTCATACACAAGATCCTAAATCACGACCCAATAGTCGCTTTTCGGCCAATTTAAATGCAGGAAGCAGCTCTTACAATAAATACAATGGAAATGTAAATGGTGATTACTTATCCAATACTTTTCAATCCAACATCTCTTATTCAAAATCATTCTCTGGAACCCCTTTTAATTTTTCGGTCAATGCACGGCATAGTCAGAATACAATTACGAAAAAAGTGGACATCAGTTTACCTGAACTTGCTTTAACAATGAATCGTATTTATCCATTTAAAGGAAAAAAAAGTGTTGGAACAAAGTGGTATGACAAAATCGGATTAAGTGCCACTGCAAATGCAAGAAATGACATCAACACATATGATACTTTATTATTTACCGACCGTACGTTAAGTCAGATGCGAAATGGCGTTAGGTTCACGGTGCCGATTAGTACTTCGTTTAACGTTTTGAAATATTTTACATTTACTCCAACAATAAATACTGCCAGCAACATTTATTTCGAAACCATTCAAAAACGATACGATCCGAATATTAATTATGTTTTTACAGATACGATTACCGGTGTAAAAATAGCAAATGATTTCAGTGTTTCTTCCGGTTTAAGTACTCGCTTATATGGTGATTATTTTTTCAAAACAAAACGCCTAAAACAAATTCGACATGTTGCAACTCCAACTTTAAGCGCAAGCTATAGACCTGATTTTGGTGGAAGTGGATATGGCTATTACAAAAGTGTAAAAACGAATATATCCGGAACAGAACAGCAATACTCTATTTTCCAAAACGGAATCTATGGATCACCTCAATCGGGTAAATCGGGACTGGTTGGATTTAACCTGAACAACTCGATTGAAGCCAAGATTCGGCAAAAAACAGATTCGGGCAATGTCGACAAAAAAGTGAGTATACTAGAAAGCTTTAATATTGGTTTTTCTTATAATCTGGCTGTAGAAAAATTTAATTGGTCCTACATAAATATAAATGGACGTACAAAATTGTTCAATATACTAGACATTAATGCAAGTGCTTTGCTCGATCTTTATCAGATTGATTCTTCAGGAAGCAGAATTGAAAAATTTGAATTTAATAATGGGAAGGTCGGAAGAATTGTGAGTTCGAATGTTTCCTTAAGCACAAATTTAAGAAGCAAAGAAGGCGATGGCAACAAAGCAAAAACAAGTAACGCGGGAACACAAGATGAATTAGACTATATAAATTCAAACCGCGATGCATATGTTGATTTCAATATTCCATGGAATTTTAATGTCTATTATAATATCAACTACAGTAAACCAGCGAATACAGAAGTTATTTCTCAATCTGCTACCTTTTCAGGTGATGTGAGTCTGACAAAAAAATGGAAAATAGGACTTACGTCCGGCTATGATTTTACGCGAAAAGAAATGACACTGACATCTGTAAATGTATACAGAGATCTGCATTGCTGGGAAATGCGTTTTAACTGGGTTCCCTTTGGATTTCGCCAGAGTTTTTCCATTGATATAAATGTAAAATCTTCTATCCTGAAAGACTTGAAATTAAGCCGAAGAAGAGGCTGGCAAGATTACCAGTAAATCTAATTTTAAATATTTTCAAAATGAATATATTTTTTTAAACTTTTAAAAGGATTAGATTCTTAAATTTGTTTTTACTCATTACGAATAAAATTTTAATACACACTTCTATGAAAAAAATAATTACATCAAAAAATGCTCCGGCACCAATTGGGCCTTATAGTCACGGTGTCCAATTCGGAAATATGTTATTTGTAAGCGGTCAGGTTGGAAAAAATCCTGTATCTGGAGAGTTACTTCTTGGAGATATAAAGACAGAAACCAAGCAAGTAATGGAAAATGTAAAAGGTATTTTAGCTGATGCAGGAATGGATACAAGTCATATTGTTAAGACAACTATTTTCATGAAGGATATGAATAATTTTGCTTCTATGAATGAAGTTTATGGTTCTTATTTTGCGGGTGATTTTCCAGCAAGAGAAACAGTACAAGTTTCACGATTACCATTGGATGTAAATGTCGAGATAAGTGTGATAGCTATTAAATAGTTTCAAGAACTAGTTGCGAGATTTATCTTGGGATTATGAGCGAGTATCTCCTTATCAATACAAAAAAAGCCTCATAGCAAATTTGCTATGAGGCCTACAATGTGCTGTTATGAGCTGGTTATTTGTTTTCTATTTTCAAGTCCATATATTGTGCAGGTTTAGTTGCCCAGCTTAAGAATTTTCTAAAAGGTAATATCAAAAGTTGTAAAAAATCTCTAATTAGTGATAATCCTATCGGTGAAAAATATGTGCTGGCAAGTACCGAAACGAATGCCATAAATTCACCAGTTTCTATAAAGGTGTATAACGCAAAAATTAGACCGACAAAATATCCTATAAAGATAAATCCATCAATCAAGAATTCTAAAAAAAAGGTTTTTAAGAAAGAAAGAAAAGGCCATAAACTTGTTAAATTAGAAATGTTTAAAGTGCCTTTTTCTCTTTGTTCAGAAAGCCGAATTGTAGCCTTCTGCCATAAGCTAAATGGGGTAATAAAGATAAAATAAACAAAGAAGTAGTAAAGAAAGTGTAACAAGGAATTCACTAAATGGTCCTTGAATGATTTTTGATTTTCCATTTTTTAATTTGCGTAGTCGCCACATTTGTTTTATTAATGTTCCGTTTTTTAAATGGTCTCTGGGCTCCACTATTTCTTAATTTATTTTTGATTACTTTTTTAACATCTTATTAAAAGAAAAAAAATGTTCAGCTCACACATTTTTTAAGCAAAAAATTATGTTTTTTTTTATTAAGACATGTGTTTCAAATTAAACGCATACATAATAATAAATGCGATAGGAAAAATAGCTGTCAATGCCATTAGCCCGCCAAATACACCACTGAATCCGATTAAAACAATCGGAACAATAATTCCAAGAAGCTGACCACATAGGTAGGCATAAAAACCAACTTTACGCATCTTCCACATCATTAAAGCACCAAACAGACAAAACAGGTTAACGCCTATAGCAGTAATTGCTAATGGCAGCGCATTTTCGGCAGAAAGACGGGCAGTTTCCATCATATTACCCATGAAACCTCCGGACATACCTTCCATATTTCCGGTCAATTCCTGAACCCGCTCAAACTCCTCAAGTGCGGTTGGAGCCTTTATTAAATTATACAAGCCTGCCAACAGACCAAATCCAGTACCAATGAATGATAAAATGCAAAGCACTTTTAAAAATTGCGGCATTTTTGCCGGCATCAAATTCTCTTGATTTAATTCTTCCATAATAAATTTTTTTTTGTTAAACATAATAATTCAAATGCTAATAAACATAAAATTAAAGATCAACAAAATCGTTTTCAACATTTGTTATTAACAAGTTATTAGCTAACAAGGATAGACAATGCTGCAAAAGACAATTAGTCACTAATTTTCAAAAATTTAAACCTACAAAAAAGCAGAGAACTAAATCCATTAAACTATTGGATACAACTATAAACTAATTTATTTCATAAATTTTAAATGAAGCGCATACATCCCAATAAAACCTACAGTAAAAAAGATCGCAAACCAGCTAATTGAAATTCCTAAAAATAAGGTTGGTAAGAAAAGCATTGCGGAATTAGACAATGCATAAAAATGAAAACCATTCTTATTCAATTTCCACATTAAAACTGCGCCTGTAAGCGATCCTAAATTTAAAAGCAGTGTAAGCAAATAATAGCCCCAACCAGCTTCGATCACCCGCATGCTTTCGGCCATTGCAGCCTCATCGTAATTAGGAGCATTTACCATAAACTCCCGCAATAGAGGAGCAAATAAAGGAGTAATAAGTGAGGAGATGCATCCTAATCCGGTAAATATAAATGTTAAGATACACAGTACTGATAAAAATTTAGGTCTACCTGTTTCTGGTTTTATGTTTTCAATTTCTTCATTCATATTCATCGATATTTTAAAATTTAGTTTTACTCCACAGTTCAAAATTCTTTTTTTGAAGATCAGACGCTGTCGTTTTTTTCTCAACAACAGCAATTTTATAATATGCTCCAATCTTTGCCTTTAAATTTGCCGTTTTGATGCTACCGTTTCCTGCAAAATCAATCTGGATTTCATCCGATGAAAAATAGTTGCACCATTCAGTAAAGTTCGTTCCGGAAGCATCCGATTTTATCTGAATATTGTTTACGCTAACAATCTCATCAGTTATACCAATACCTGCGCTATCAGCAACAGATCCGGGATACACACCAACAACTTTACAAACACCACCTACATCCGCTACCTTAAGTCCAAGTGCATGTTCATGGAACTTTAATGTTTGTTTGAAAACGATATCGCAGCCAATCAGATCCAATGCCTCTTTTAACAATGGCTCGTAATTTTGAGTTCCATTGATATAATTATTAAAAATATTATCGAAAGATGCATCAGAAAAATGCTCAACCACACTTTTATAATCTTGGTCAGAATAACCTTTTCCCTTCAAGGCGAATTCATCGTATAAAAAACGTATCACATCATCCAATGAATTGCGGTGAGCAGAATTTTTTCGGATAAACATATCGGTCACAAAGGCCAATAAATTTCCTTCGTCATAAATATTTGTTTTGCGGTTTGGAATGCCGGGTACATATCCATCTAGCCAAGTATCAAAAGAGGAATCGGCCACCGACAAATTAAAACGACCAAAATTATCAACATGTTTTTGCAGTCGTTCAGTGAATGTTTTAAAATACTGCTGCTCATTAAATACGCCTGATCTGAAAAGTAAATAATCACCATAATAGGTTGTAACCCCTTCACAAACATATCCTAATTTCGAATAATTTTCTTTCGAATAATCATAGGGCATCATTTCAACTGGTCGTATTGTTTTAATATTCCAGGCATGAAACAATTCGTGGCAGCAAACACCCAATAGATTTTCGTAAAGATCACCTTTCATCAGGTTGTAACCGGGTCCCAAAGCCAGAACAGTAGACGAAGTATGCTCAACACCATGATACATTTTTGTTGGAAGGATCTGAAACAAAAAATGATAGGAATGAAACGGAGCCACCTTCATCATTTCCAACTGATGAGAGCAGAACTTCATAAAATCTGTAGTAAGTTTTGTCCAATCGGGTTTGCATTCTCCCTGAAACCAAATATTAAAATCAACACCTCCACAACTGAACATATTATGCTGCAAAGTTGCGGAAGCAATAAATGGAGAATCGGCTAATTCGTGAAAACTCTGACAAGAAATTAGATTATCTGAATGCGTTGTGCCGCAGGCAATTTTAAAATTATCGGGCAGCAGCAATTGCATTTCACAAGCATCATTGATTCGCTCAGGGATGTATACACAGCAATTTACTGGATTCATGTATAATTGAGAGCCGTCTAAAAAAGTGGATCCTGCATTGAGATCAACAGCATAATAATTGTATTTAATGTGAAGTTCGGATGCACCTTTCGTTTGTACTTTCCAGCAATCTTTTGAGATCTTTTGAAATGCCAGCACATTTCCGTTCCCATCAAAAGCTGCCCATTTCTGAATATTTTTAGCAAAATTACCCAATTCATATCTTCCGGGACGCCAGGCCGGCAATTGAATATGCGTTTCGTTTTCATTGACAGAACAAATAAATTCAATATCAACAAAATGTTGGTGAGGCTGTGTATATGATATAACGTATTTCATAATGAAAACAATATGTTTACCAATTTATAATAATCGAAATGGCTCTTCAATAAAATTAATTTTTCACGAATTTACTAATTAGAAGCGATAATTAACATAGAATTATAAATTCGTATTTAATCGTTATTTGAACCAAATAAAATTGCTACTTTCGTAACTAAGAAACAAAATGATAATTCAACATGTATAATCTATAATTTCAAAGCAAATGAATTACGATTTAATAGTAGTAGGAAGTGGTCCGGGTGGTTATGTAGCTGCAATCAGAGCATCACAACTGGGGTTAAAAACAGCCATCATAGAACGCGAAAGCCTTGGTGGCATTTGTCTTAACTGGGGATGTATCCCTACAAAGGCTTTATTAAAAAGTGCCCAGGTTTTTGAATATTTAAATCATGCTGCTGATTATGGTATCACCGTAAAAGGTGGAGAAGCCGATTTTAGTGCAGTTATAAAAAGAAGTCGTGATGTTGCCGAAGGGATGAGTAAAGGCGTTCAATTTCTTTTGAAAAAGAACAAGATTGATGTGATCAACGGAACAGGAAAAATTAAGGCGGGTAAGAAAGTGGATGTAACTGCCGATGGAAAAACAACTACTTACGAAGCAAAACATATTATAATTGCAACCGGAGCTCGTTCACGTGCATTACCTAATCTCCCGCAAGATGGTAAAAAAATTATAGGATACAGAGATGCCTTAACGCTTCCGAAAATGCCAAAAACAATGGTAGTAGTTGGTTCAGGAGCAATTGGAAGTGAATTCGCCTATTTTTATGCAACGATGGGTACTAAAGTTACCTTGGTGGAATTCATGCCTAGCATTGTTCCTGTTGAAGATGCTGAAGTATCTAAACAACTGGAACGTTCATTCAAAAAGATCGGCATTGATGTTATGACAGAGTCTAGTGTTGAAAGTGTTGATACAAAAGGAACAGATTGCAAGGTAAGAATCAAAACAAAAAACGGTGAAAAGGTCATTGAAGCAGAAATAGTTTTATCGGCTGTTGGAATCGAGGCTAACATCGAAAACTTAGGATTAGAAGAAACAGGAATTGCTACCGACAAAGGAAAAATTTTAACAAACCCTTATTATCAAACAAACATTCCTGGTTACTATGCAATAGGTGATTGTGTTGGCGGACAAGCATTGGCGCATGTTGCATCAGCAGAAGGAATTATTTGTGTCGAGAAAATTGCAGGACATCATCCAGAACCATTAGATTACAATAACATCCCAGGGTGTACTTATAGCCAACCAGAAATTGCATCTGTAGGTATGACGGAAGCGAAAGCGAAAGCAGCTGGAATTGATGTCAAAATTGGTAAATTTCCATTCTCTGCAAGCGGCAAAGCAAGTGCTGCAGGAGCAAAAGACGGTTTTGTAAAATTGATTTTTGATGCAAAATACGGTGAATTATTAGGCGCACACATGATTGGTGCTAATGTAACTGAAATGATCGCTGAAATTGTGGCAATCCGCAAATTAGAAACTACAGGTCACGAAATCATAAAAACCGTTCATCCACACCCCACAATGAGCGAAGCAATCATGGAAGCTGCTGCTGCTGCTTATGGTGAAGTGATTCATATGTAATCAATCATTTAATTACTGAAATAATAAAAAAAGTCCCAAAATTCGGGACTTTTTTTTATTTTATTTAAACCATTAGAAAATAAAATTGGGTCATCTATTAAAAAAAAACTGTTATAAATATTGAAAAAACAGCATCATTTATTGGAACCTTTTAAAAGCAAAATTCAATTCAGGAAAACTCGAATTTAAAAATTTGATTGAGTAATTAATAAAAAAGTCATAAAAATTTAATGTGCATCAAAATAATAGCGGGAATTATTTTTCGTTTGCATTTTATATTCAACAAACAGTATTGCTTGATTAATCAATCTATGAGAGGTAGCATTATTAAAAGAATATTCCTGAACAGCATCGTGTAATTCGATCAAAATATTATCTTGTTGAATATAATTTGTGGCTTTAAAACAAATAAAATTGCGATCTGATGACGTATAAATAATTACATAAAAATCATCCGCGTCTTCCAGATCCAAAACTTTATCGAACGAAAAATCAAGAGGCAATTTCCCCCTCTTTTCAAGAAGCAGGTATATTAAAGTATTATCTGTTGAAATGAAAATCATTCCTATTTTCGTTTTAATTTTGCCATATAAAAACCATCAAACCCTTCACTAGGTAATACTCTTCGATCTTCGATACATTCAAAATCTATATTATTTTTAAGAAAGGCATTGACCTGATCTTGATTTTCACTTGGCAAAATACTGCAGGTTGCATAAACCATAATTCCATCGGGTTTCAGCATTTGAGAATATGTTGTAATAATTTGCTGTTGCGTCTGTTTTACTTTTTCGAGAAAACCCAAACTCAATTTCCATTTGGCATCTGGATTACGCCTTAGCACACCTAATCCGGAGCATGGAACATCCAACAATAAACGATCAGCAGTATTTTTCAATTTTGCGATTGAGGCATCATTGATTAATTGTGTTTTAATGCAATTCACACCACCTCTATCAGCACGTTTTTTCAACTCCGTTAATTTCCTTTCTTCCACATCCATTGAAATTACCTTACCGGTATTATTCATCATTGCAGCGATATGCAGAGACTTGCCCCCTGCTCCGGCACAAGCATCTATCACCATCATCTCCTCTTTCAATTCTAAAAAAGGAGCAATCAATTGCGAGGAAGCATCCTGAATTTCAAACAAACCCAATTTATATTCAGCAAGGTGATGCAAGCTTTGGCGTTTATTTAATAATAAAGCATCCGGATAATCACCGATGACAGTTGTTTCAATAGCTTGCTGTTCAAGTAAACGTTGCAATTGCAGGCGATTCGATTTTAAAGAATTTACCCGCAGCACCACGTTCGCCTCCTTATTTAAATGTACAAGTTCGTTTGTCCAAATTGCTTCGCCTAACTCTGCAGCTCCAAGCAAATCAAGCCAATCGGGAACTGATTCACGGTATTTCCTGATTTTATGCGCCTTACTTACTTCATCCAGAATTTTATTTTTGTCGACGCCTTTAAATTCTTCCCAATCGGGTAACTCTACCCCTTTTATCAATTGCCAAGTTGCAAAAAGTTTCCAGAATTCTGAAGCATCAGAAGTATCTTCCGATGAAGAACTTACACCAATTAGCCTCCACCAGCGGACCATCTCATACGTAGTTTCTGCAATGAACTTTCTATCGCGGGATCCCCAGCGCGAATTTTGTTTGAGCACCTGCTCTACTGCCTTGTCTGCGTATACGCCCGCAACATAAATTTGTTGAAGCGTTTCTATTACTGCATTTACAAGCGTTTTATGAAATTTCATTTCTAATTAACTATGAGCTTTGCAAAAATACACATTACTTGTTTTGTAAAGGCATTAAAAACTCGGCAAAAAATAGTATTTTTGGGACAATGAATTTCTCCTCAAAATTAATCGAAGAAGCTGTTAATGAATTTAGTAAACTGCCCGGAATAGGTAAGCGAACTGCCTTGCGATTTGTATTGCATTTAATGAAACAGGATGTGGCAGAAGTAAATCAGTTTGGCAATACATTTATCAAGCTGCGTTCAGAGCTTCGCTATTGCGAAAAGTGTCACAATGTATCAGATAAACCTTTATGCGAAGTTTGCATTAACCCAAACAGGGATAATTCACTTGTTTGTGTTGTAGAAGATATAAGAGATGTGATGGCTATTGAAAATACACAACAATATCGCGGTGTTTATCACGTTTTAGGAGGAATTATTTCTCCGATGGATGGTATTGGTCCAAGCGATCTGAATATTGAAACGCTTGTACAGAAAGCAGGAAGCGGAGAGATCAAAGAAGTGATAATGGCTTTAAGCACAACAATGGAAGGCGACACCACCAATTTTTACATCTACAAGCGACTAAAGGAATTCAACCTTACGGTTTCTACTATTGCACGCGGAATTTCTATTGGAGACGAATTAGAATATGCGGATGAAGTAACGCTTGGAAGATCAATTGTAAACAGAACCTTGTACGAAAATTCTTTGTCATTCAAATGAAGTTATCAATCGTAATTGTCAATTACAATGTTCAGCATTTTTTAGAGCAATGTCTGCACTCCGTGCGAAAAGCCTCTGAAAATATCTCTACCGAGATTTTTGTTGTCGACAACAACTCTGTGGATGGTTCAATTGCGATGGTGAAACAAAAGTTCCCGGAAGCACACGTCATCGAAAACAAAAAAAACACCGGATTTTCTTTTGCAAATAATCAGGCAATGCGGATTGCAAAAGGTGAATATGTTTTGTTATTAAATCCGGATACCGTTGTTGAGGAAGATACGTTTGAAAAGGTAGTTGCATTCATGGACAAACATACTGATGCAGGCGGATTAGGCGTTAAGATGCTAGATGGAAAAGGGAATTTTTTGCCTGAATCAAAGAGAGGCTTGCCTACTCCAGCTGTTGCATTTTATAAAATATTCGGACTCGCGCGATTGTTTCCAAAATCCAAAACGTTTGGCAACTACCACCTTGGCTTTTTAGATAAAGATAAAATACATGAAGTAGATATTCTTTCCGGTGCATTTATGCTGATGCGAAAAGTGACACTCGACAAAGTAGGTTTACTCGATGAAACTTTTTTCATGTATGGTGAAGACATAGATCTTTCGTACAGAATTATTTTAGGAGGCTATAAAAATTATTACTTCCCCGAAACCCGCATCATTCACTATAAAGGAGAAAGCACAAAAAAAAGTAGTGTTAATTATGTTTTCGTTTTCTACAAAGCAATGGTCATTTTTGCAAATAAACATTTTTCACAAAACAATGCGAAGCTTTTTTCTTTTCTGATTAACATCGCCATTTATTTAAGAGCTGGATCGGCCATTTTTATTCGCTTTTTGAAGTCGATTGCATTACCGGCATTTGATTTTGGACTCATGATGATCGGCTTATTATTAATCAAAGATTATTACGAGAAGAACATCAAGTTCATTGAAGGAGGCTCCTATTCTGATGCCTTGGTCGCCATTGCTTTTCCTGCATACATTGCGATGTGGATGTTTACCGTTTACTTAAGTGGCGGCTACGATAAGCCGGTACGTTTATTCCGGATCATACGTGGAATATTAGTAGGAACAGGAATTATCCTGATAGGCTATTCTTTATTACCGGAAGCATATCGTTTCTCGCGTGCGTTAATCTTATTTGGAATGGGCTGGGTTATAGTATCGTATTTAATTTCCCGCTTAACATTTCACTTCGCTGGATTCAAATCATTCAATTTAAATCCTGACAAAAGCAAACGTATTGCTATCATCGGACAGCAGGAAGAATTTGAGCGCGTTAGCGGACTTCTCAAACAAACAAACATCAATACCAGTTTCTTAGGATTTATAAGTTCGGTTGATATTAGTAATACGCACAAAGATTTTGTAGGTACGATGAATCAGATCGAAGAGGTAATCGAAATATATAAAATCAACGAAGTCATTTTTTGTTCGCGTGATATTTCTTCACAAGGTATTATTGATTACATGCACACCTTCGTTTCTGCGGATGTAGATTTTAAGATTGCTCCTCCTGAAAGTTTATCTATTATCGGTAGTAATTCAATTGATACTGCCGGAGATCTTTATATGATTGACGTAAATGCTATTGGAAAGCCTAAAAACAAAAGAAACAAACGCCTTTTTGATATACTCTCTAGCGGATTATTTATTCTTTTGTCACCGCTGCTTATCTTATTTCAGGAAAACAAATCCGGCTTTTTGAAAAATATTTTTTCTGTTTTACTAGGATTAAAATCATGGGTGGGTTACGGCAACGACAAACATGAGCATTTACCGAAATTGCGCACATCGGTTCTTTCTCCTGCTGATGCCATAAAAAATAATATTACCATCACTCCAGAAACGCGCAACCGCTTGCACCTTGCTTATTCAAAAGATTATAAGATCGAGAATGACCTTACTATTGTTTGGAAGGGAATGAAGAAGTTAGGGAGTTAAAGGATAGCACTTTTTTAGTGGTTGAATGGTTAAAGAAATACATTTTCTAAAAACTCAAAATAGTTACACTATTTTTATTGATTGTTATTTTCGCTGATGTAAAAAAAATGCTAAAACAATTATTTTTTCAGCGACTTCGCTTGCAACAACATATCAAACAACTTAGCTGTCGCCACAGCATCCCCTTCTGCTCTGTGTCTTGCATTATTAGGAATTTTCAATGCGTCACACAACTTCCCTAAGCTATATGATGGATGACCGGGAATTAATTTTCTGCTGAGCTGCACGGTGCATAATTTTTCTCTTTCGTAATTAAAACCCAAGGATGCGAATTCCGCTTTTATAAAATTATAATCGAAACTTACATTGTGCGCAACAAAGGTTTTGTTTTCTGTGATCTCATGAATTTTTTTTGCTACCTGATGAAACTTGGGTGCGCTACTCACCATTTGATTAGTGATTCCGGTAATATTAGTGTATAAAGGCGTGATGTAACATTCGGGATTAATGAGTGTTGAAAATTTTTCAACTACTGTTAAGCCATCATGAATCAAAATACATATTTCGGTAATCCGTCCGTTCGGGTAATTAAATTTACCTCCGCAGGTTTCTATATCGATGATTGCAAACATTTAACGAAGATACTCGTTCATAAGAAATTTTACCACAGATTACACAGATTTTCATAGATAAAATTTTTAAACTTATTTCACCTACACAGCAAAAAATAAAAAAATTCGTAAAAATCTGTGTAATCTGTGGTGAGTCTGTAAGCTTCCCCAAAGTTCGGCCAGTTAAAAATAGAAAACAAGGAAAAGTTTTACTAATTTTAAATGGAAGAAAAAATGAAAAAGACCCAATTTACCGAGACTCAAATTGTAACCATGTTGAAGCAACATGAGCAAGGAGTAAAAGTA